>NZ_JAALEC010000318.1:0-3015 GCF_014145205.1 Dietzia sp. DQ11-44 | reverse complement strand
TCCGCCAGTACTGACCCGGCCCAGCCCGGCGGCACCACAGCCGCCCCCGTCCCTGCACGCCCGCGCGCACCGAAGCGCCTGCGGGAGTGCGGCGCCGGGGGCGGCTGCGGTCTGTCCGTACAGGCGCGTGGGCGGATGCGGACCGGCTACGCGGCAACCACACCGGACGCCCGCCCCGTAGGTTGGGGGACACCAACTTCCAGGAGGCGCCGCGTGTCCAACGAGCCCACCACCCCCGAACGCGACGACCGCGACCACGGCAGCCGCGCCGGGACCACCGAGGGCACCGCCACCCATCTGACCGACATCATCGGTCGCGCCGAGCCCTTCGAGAACCGGCCTCGGGCCTCCGTCGTGCACGAGGACGAGACCGCGAAGATCGTGGCGTTCGAGTTCGCGGAGGGTCACGAACTCGGCAACCACGCGGCCCACCACCCGATCCTCGTCCAGGTCCTGAGGGGCCGGGTGGAGTTCGGCCTCCCCGACCGCACGGTCGTCCTGGTGCCCGGCGAAATGATCCACCTCACCGCGGGGCTGCGGCACTCGGTGCGTGCGATCGAGCCCACCACGCTCACCGTCACGATGCTGCTGCCGCGGAACTGAGGCCCTGGCTACGCTGGACCCATGATCACGTTCGTCCTCGCCTCGGCCTCCCCGTCCCGCCTGCGGATCCTCCAGCAGGCCGGCGTGGACCCGCTCATCCGACACCCGCAGGTCGACGAGGACGCCCTCCAGGCCGCACTCCCCGCGGCCACCCCGCATGTACGCGTGGTGGAGGAACTGGCCCGCGCGAAGGCGCAGGACGTCCTCGATCGTGAGGGCGGGGCACTCGCGGCCGAGGCCCGGGCCGCGGGTGCCGACACGCTCATCGTGGTGGGCTGCGACTCGATGCTCCTGGTCGACGGCCGGCTCGAGGGCAAGCCGCACACCTACGAGCGTGCGATGGCGCGGTGGCGGAGGATGCGCGGTCGTCACGGGGTGCTGATCACCGGCCACGCACTGATGGTCGCCGACCTCACCGGGGACGGCCCCCTCGTCGTCACCCGGAGCGGGACCGACACCTCCGACACCACGGTTCACTTCGGCGCCCCGTCGGACGCCGACCTCGACGTCTACCTCCGCACCGGCGAGCCCCTCGAGTGCGCCGGCGGCTTCACCATCGAGTCGCTCGGCGGCTGGTTCATCGACCGGATAGACGGCGACCCGTCGAGCGTCATCGGACTCAGCCTTCCGCTGTTGCGGCGCCTCCTCGAGGGGGCCGGGATCCACGCGCACCAGTTGTGGCGGCCCGAGCTCCGCAGCTGAACAGCAGGTCAGAGAGGCGACGACCCGCTCGGCCCGCCCCCGTGGGGCAGCCCTTCGACCCCCAAACCCACACATGAGGGGGGCCTCTCATTAGACTGCTGGAGAATATCGGTGCCCCTACCGGGCGCACCGGTCTAAGAGACGTCCATCACCAGGAGGCCCTGAGTGCCCAGTCATGCCAGCTCTCACATCACCAAGGTCCTCGTCGCCAACCGCGGCGAGATCGCTGTACGTGTGATCCGCGCGGCGAAGGACGCCGGTCTGGCCAGCGTGGCCGTGTACGCCGAGCCCGACGCCGATGCCCTGTTCGTCAAGCTGGCCGACGAGGCCTTCGCCCTGGGAGGCACCACCTCCGCGGAGTCCTACCTGGTCTTCGACAAGATCCTCGACGCGGCCGCCAAGTCCGGAGCCGACGCCATCCACCCCGGGTACGGCTTCCTCTCCGAGAACGCCGACTTCGCCCAGGCCGTCATCGACGCCGGGCTGATCTGGATCGGGCCGCCGCCCAGTGCCATCCGCGACCTCGGCGACAAGGTCACCGCCCGGCACATCGCCGAGCGCGCCAAGGCTCCGATGGCGGCCGGCACCAAGGACCCCGTCGCCAATGCCGACGAGGTCGTGAAGTTCGCGGAGGAGTACGGCCTGCCCATCGCCATCAAGGCCGCCTTCGGTGGCGGCGGGCGCGGGATGAAGGTCGCCCACGAGATGTCCGAGGTCGCCGAGCTCTTCGACTCGGCCACCCGTGAGGCCACCGCCGCCTTCGGTCGCGGCGAGTGCTTCGTCGAGCAGTACCTCGACAAGGCGCGCCACGTCGAGGCCCAGGTCCTCGCCGACCAGCACGGCAACGTGGTCGTCGCCGGCACCCGCGACTGCTCGCTGCAGCGTCGCTTCCAGAAGCTCGTCGAGGAGGCCCCGGCCCCGTTCCTCACCGACGACCAGCGCAAGCGGATCCACGACTCCGCCAAGGCCATCTGCAAGGAGGCCGGTTACTACGGCGCCGGCACGGTCGAGTACATGGTCCAGGGCGACACGATCTCCTTCCTCGAGGTCAACACCCGCCTCCAGGTGGAGCACCCGGTCACCGAGGAGACCGCGGGCATCGACCTCGTGCTGCAGCAGTTCAAGATCGCCGAGGGTGAGGTGCTCGAGTTCACCGAGGACCCGACCCCGCGCGGCCACGCGTTCGAGTTCCGCATCAACGGCGAGGACGCCGGACGCGGCTTCCTGCCCGCCCCCGGCACGATCACGGGCTACCACGAGCCCAGCGGGCCGGGCGTCCGCGTCGACTCCGGCGTCGAGCAGGGCGACACGATCGGTGGCCAGTTCGACTCGATGCTGGCCAAGCTGATCGTGTGGGGCGAGGACCGCGACCAGGCGCTCGCGCGGTCGGCCCGTGCCCTCGCGGAGTTCACGGTCGCGGGAATGGCCACCGTCATCCCGTTCCACGCCCACGTCGTCGCCAACCCCGCCTTCGTGGGTGACGGGAAGGGCTTCGACGTCTACACCAAGTGGATCGAGGAGGAGTGGGACAACCCGATCGAGCCGTGGAGCGCCACCGGTGCCCCCGCCGACGACGACGAGCCGGTCGAGCGCAAGAAGGTCGTCGTCGAGGTGGACGGCCGCCGCGTCGAGGTCTCGCTGCCCGGTGACCTGGCCTTCGGCGGGTCGCACAACGGTGGCACCGTCCGCCGCAAGGCCAAGGCCCGCACC
>NZ_JAALEC010000032.1:0-7120 GCF_014145205.1 Dietzia sp. DQ11-44 | reverse complement strand
CCGGCTGGAGGCCGCCTCGGCGAGCACGGAGCGCAGGCAGGCGGTCACGTGGTCGTCGGGTGACTACGTCACCAACTGCCCGGTGGTGGGCCGCTCCAACGCCCTCGCCCCGCCGATCGGGTTCGACATCCTGGCCGACGGGACCCTCCGCGGCGAGGTGACGCTGGGTCTGGAGTACCAGGGCCCGCCCGCGTGCGTGCACGGCGGAGTGGTCTCGCTGCTGTTCGACGTGGTGCTGGGCCGGGCGAACTTCCACGCCGGTACCACCGGGATGACCGTCTACCTGGACGTCGACTACCGCAGCCCCACCCCCGTCCTCGAGCCGATCGTGGTGACCGGTCGGCAGGTCAGAGTGGAGGGGCGCAAGATCTGGGCGCAGGGCGCCATCCACGCGGGCGATCGACTGTGCGCGACCGCCGAGGGCATGTTCGTCGAACCCGGCGGCCTGCTCCTGGAGAACCGGCGCCGCCTCGCGGGAGGGTGACCGGCGGTGACCGGGTGAATGCGGAGTAGATTCGGTTTTCGTGACCACCGATACCTCCGCCACCGACGACCGCCCCTTCGGTACGACCGATCCCGCCTCGGCCGGCGAGGAGGGGGCCCCGTTCCTGCGCCAGGACGACGACGCCTCCGGGTCCACCGACCTGGCCCGAGAACTGCGCCGGGTGCGGGGACTCGTGGCGGGGTCGCGCTTCGACGACGTCCACGACGCCGTCAGGACCGTCCGGGAGCTCGCCGACCATCTCGAGGCCGTCGGCACCATGGTGCGCCCCTCCGACTACGCGACCTGGGGCGTTCCGGAGCATCTCGCCTCCAACCCCGCGATCGGCAGCCGTAACCCGGTCTCCCCGCCGCTCGAGCCGGTAGTTCTGCCCGACGCGACCGTGCGGGCGGATCTGCGACTGGGCATCGAGTACCAGGGCCCTCCCGGGTGCGTGCACGGGGGGATCGTCGCGCTGGTCTTCGACGAGATGCTGGGCCTGGCCAACGCCGCCGCCAAGAGCGTCGGCCTGACCGCGGACCTGAGGGTCAGCTACATCTCGCCGACCCCGCTGTACGCCCCGTTGCGGTTCGAGGCGCGACAGGACCGCGTGGAGGGCCGCAAGATCTGGGCCAGCGCCACCGTGTACACCGGCGAGACGCTGTGCGCGCGCGCCGAGGCGTTGTTCATCGAACCCAGGGGGATCTCGGACGCGCAGCGGGACCGTCCCATCGAGGGCTGACCGGGCTGAGCGGGCCGGCGTCCGGTCCCGGGTTGAGCGGGCCGGCGTCCGGGGTCCCGGGGGGCGGGGACGCGACGCGTCGGTGGAGCCGCTCAGCCCTCGCCGCGTAGGGCCTTCATCCGCTTGTGCGCCCCGGCCACGATCCGGCCGCGCTCCACTCCGGAGCTGAACTCGACGCCCTTGAGATTGCCCTCCCCGCCGCAGACGTGGACCGGGCCCTCGCCGATCGACGCGAGCACCTCGTCGGCGACGTCGGCGGGCTCGCTCACGGTCATGCCCGGGAGATCCATGTCCAGACCGGCGCGGATCATGGCCGGGGTCCGGGTCACGCCGAGGATCACCTCGACCACGTCGACCCCGTGCTCGCGCATCTCCAGCCAGAGCCCCTCCACGAAGACCCGGCTGAACGCCTTGGCCGCCGAGTAGATGCTCATGTCCGCGTGTCCGAGGTAGCCGGCCATCGACCCCATGACCACGATGCCGCCCCGGCCGCGGGCCTTGAGCGCGGGGGCGAAGTGCCGGATGACCGCCAGCGGCGAGGTGATGTTGAGGTCGATGACCTGCTGGACCCGCTCCATGTCCGACTCGGCGAACTCCGCGCCGTAGGTGTTGGCCCCGGCGTTGAGGACCACCAGCCCCACGTCCAGTCCCTCGCAGGCGGCGGCGATCCCGTCGGCGGCACCGGGCCCGGTGAGGTCGACGGAGAGCACGCGGCACTCCACACCCCGGGCGCGGACGGCCTCGGCGGTCTCCTCGAGGGGTCCGCTCCGGCGGGCGACCAGCACGGAGGAGACGCCGGCGTCGGCCAGGCGGAGGGCGATCTCGGCACCCACTCCCTCGCTGCCGCCCACGACCAGAGCCCAGGGGCCGTACGTGGACGGATCGATCTGCTTCTTTTTGACGGGTGTCGACATAGTCTCCAGAGTATGACCAACGACAGCGACAGTCCTGAAATCGGCCGAGGTCCGCTCCCGAGGATCGAGGGCGTGGACGACTTCCAGTTGAGCAGCATGCGGGAGCGACTGGGGGACACCTTCGATCCGATCGCGGTCCCCGACCTGCCCACGCCGGATCCGGATCTCGATCGTTCGGTGGCGGAGCTGCGCAGGCTGCGTGAGGCGATCGCCGGGCTCGCCCACTCGGAGGTCGAGCTGGGGGACATCGCGGACCGGTTGGCCGAGGTCGCGGACCTCCTCGAGCCCCGCGTGCCGGAGCCGGCCCGTCGGCTGGAGGCCATGTGGACCGGCGCCGGGTCCCGCCGGGCCAACCCCGTCGGCGGTCCGGAGAACCCGATCGCCCCGCCGGTGCGGTTCTCCGGGTGTGACGACGGGTCGGTGACGGCGGAGGTCACGCTCGGACTGGCCTACCAGGGCCCTCCCGGGTGCGTCCACGGAGGGATCAGCGCGCTGATCATCGACCACATGATGGGCTTCGCGAACCACTGGGGAGGCCGCTACGGCATGACGGCCCACTACGAGATCGACTACCGGTCACCCACGCCGCTGCTGCGGCCGCTGACGTTCCGCTCGTGGGTGGACGAGGTGGACGGCCGCAAGACCTGGACCAAGGCGACCATCCACGCGGGCGACCGGCTGTGCGTCGAGGCCCGCGGGCTCTTCCTCGAGGCGAGCGTCGCGGTGCCGGGTCGCCCGGACCAGCGGTCGACCGTGGGGGACGGTGCCTGACCGGACCCGACACCTGGCCCCGGGGTGTCGACCCCGGGGCGCCGCCGACTCAGTGTTGGAGGTCGACCTGCACGACCTTCTGCAGGTAGGGGGCGATCACCTCGGTCAGGCCCGAGGCCAACTGGTCCGGGTCCTCGGGCGGGAGCGAGATGAAGCTGATGCCGATCCGGGCGATGATCGAGGCCGCCAGCCGGGCCTGGCTCGCCTCGATCCGCATCCAGCTCTCGGACAAGGCCGGCACGAGCACCTCGGTGGCGCGCTCGATGAGCGGCCCCGCCTCGGTGGTGATCAGCCGCAGCAGGTCCGGCTTGATGTCCCCCGTCACGAGCGCCCGGATGAGCGGGTCACGACTGCTGGACCGCAGGAAGCCGTTGATCCCCTCACTCAGGGCCAGCTCGATCTGCCCGGGATGCCTGATGATGGAGTCCCGGATCTCGCCGGCGAAGGTTTCCGACAGCTGGAGCGCGTACGCCTGGGCCAGGCCCTGACGGTTGCCGAACGTGCTGTAGAGCGTCTGGCGGCTCAGTCCTGCGGCCTTGGCCACGTCGGACATGGTCACGGCCGACCAGTCACGGGACTCCAACAGTTCGTGCATCGCGTCGAAGACGGTGAGGCGAGGCGACCAACGCTCCCCCTGGGAATCCCCGGAGGAGCGTCGGTCACTGGTGGAGGGGCGGCGCGGCATGAGGTCCATTGTTCCTGATCTGGCGTCCGCGGGTGGTGGAGGGCTACTTCACGGGCAGGAAGTCGACCTTGTCGCGGACGCCGCAGTCCGAGCACCGCCAGGTGGTGGGGATCGCCGACCACGGGGTCCCGGGCGGGAATCCCTCACGCGGCTCGCCGGCCGCCTCGGAGTAGTGGTGCCCGCAGTTCGGGCACACGTACTCGCCGGTCGGCGACGTCTGGTCGGCGGCGATGTCGGTGTCCGCGACCACCTTCTCCGCCACCGCGGTGGAGCCGGCGGCGGCCGCATCGACCCCGTGGCGGGCGAGGATCTTCTCGCGCTTGGACGGCTGGATGTTGGCCCGGGTGATGTCACCGTCGTAGTGGGCCAGCACCCGCTTGTCCATGACCTTGCGCCACAGCGGCGGCACGTAGGCCAGGACCATCATCGTGGCGTACCCGGACGGCAGCTGCGGGGCCTGCTCGAAGCTGCGCAGGACCTGGTAGCGGCGCATCGGGTTGGCGTGGTGATCCGAATGGCGCTGCAGGTGGTACAGGAAGATGTTGGTGACCAGGTGGTCGGAGTTCCACGAGTGCTCGGGCCGGCAGCGCTGGTAACGACCGCTGTCGAGCTTTTTGCGGCGCAGCCCGTAGTGCTCGAGGTAGTTGACGACCTCCAGCAGACTGAACCCGTACACCGCCTGCAGGATCAGCCAGGGAAGGACCTCGAGTCCGAAGACGGCGGTGAGGCCGCCGAACAGGACCAGCGTCATGAGCCAGGCGTTGATGTTGTCGTTACGCAGGGTCCACGGTGACTTGCCGAGGCGCTCGAGGCGGTTCTTCTCCAGCTCCCAGGCGGAGATGAGGGAGCCGATGACGCTGCGCGGGAGGAAGGCCCAGAACGACTCACCGAGCCGCGAGCTGGCCGGGTCCTCCGGGGTGGCGACGCGGGCGTGGTGCCCACGATTGTGCTCGATGTAGAAGTGCCCGTAGGCCGTGGTGGCGAGCGCGATCTTGGACAGCCACTTCTCGGAGTTCTGGATCTTGTGTCCGAGTTCGTGGGCGGTGTTGATGCCGATGCCCCCCGCGATGCCCACGGCCCAGGCGACGCCGATCTTGGCCACCAGCCCCAGCCCGCCCTCGTGGCCGAAGAACGACAGGTCGTCGGCGGTCCACAGGTAGCAGGCGAAGATCAGGGCGGCGTACTGCACCGGGAGGTACAGGTAGGTGCACCACCGGTAGAAGGGGTCGGCCTCCAGGCGTTCGATGACCTCCTCCGGCGGGTTCCGACCATCCACCCCGACGACCATGTCGAGCAGAGGGATGAAGACGAACACGACGAAGGGGGCGACGAACCACGCCACGACGGCGGCGGTGCCCCACCCGGCGTGGGAGAACCACGAGAACAAGCCGAGAGAGATGAACAGGGCGCCGGCGGGGATGAGCCCGAGCAGCCACAGGTATCGCTTGCCGTCAGTCCAGGGGTACGGCTGCGCCGCGGTCTCCCCTGCCTGGAGGTCGGTGTGCATCACAAGTCTCCCTTGATCGAGCCCGGCGGCGTGTGTCGCACGCCACCTAGTGGGTCAAATCTAGACAAACATCAGCCGTTTGTCTAGACAGGGACCCTCTTTTTGTCCAGAGACCTCGTCGGGCACCCTGCCCTGCAGGCCCGCCGCCGTGCGCCCGCTCCCCGCGCGTTCCCCCTGCTGGCCTCGCTGTACCCCCCTCTGCTCGGGTCCGGGATCCGCATCCGGCACATCGCCCCGGACTGGACCCGCGGAGAGCTGAGCATGCACGTCGCACCGTGGACCGCCAACACCAACGGCACCGCGTTCGGCGGTGCACTGTTCGCCGCGACCGACGTCCTCTACGGGGCGCTGCTGTCCGGGCAACTCGGTGGCGGCTACCAGGTGTGGACCAAGAGCGCGACGATCGACTTCCGGGCCCCCGGCCGGGGCCGACTGCGGTGCGTGGTGGACGTCCCCGGCCCCGAGGCGGACGCCATCAGGGAGCGCCTGAACGACCACCCGAGCACCAGCGTCGTCCACACCGCGGTGGTGAGCGACAGCCGCGGCACGACGGTCGTGGAGGCGCAGCACACGATGTTCATCAGGCGGAAGAGCTGACCGGGGGCAAACCGGCCCGAGGCGCGTAGGATTATCCGGTCCCCGGCCCTCCTCGGAAAGGACTCCCGTTGGGAGCCACCCCGCTCGCCTGGTCGCTGTCCGTCGGCCTGATCGTCGCACTGCTGCTGTTCGACTACTTCTTTCACGTGCGCAAGGAACACATCCCGACGCTCAGGGAGTCGGCCATCTGGTCCGCGACGTACGTGGGCATCGCGATAGCCTTCGGCTTCCTCGTGTGGATCTTCGGTGGAAACCAGATGGGCGTGGAGTACTTCGCCGGGTACATCACCGAGAAGGCGCTCTCGGTCGACAACCTGTTCGTGTTCCTGCTCCTGTTGACCAGTTTCAAGGTCCCGCGGGCCGGGCAGCAGAAGGCACTCCTGTTCGGCATCGTGTTCTCGATCATCGCCCGGACCGGGTTCATCTTCGTCGGAGCCGCCCTGCTCAACGCGTTCAGCGCGCTGTTCTACGTGTTCGGGCTGTTCCTCATCGTCACCGCGGGCCGTCTCCTGGCCGAGGACGACGAGGACGACGACGCGGACAACTTCGTGGTGCGTCTGGCCAAGAAGTTCATCCCGGCGACCGATCACTACGACCACGACAAGCTGTTCACCATCGAGAACGGCAAGAAGGTCATGACGCCGATGATGATCGTCATGGTGGCGATCGGCGGCACCGACATCATGTTCGCGCTGGACTCGATCCCCGCGATCTTCGGCCTCACCCAGAACGTCTTCATCGTCTTCACCGCCACCACTTTCTCGCTACTCGGCCTGCGCCAGCTGTACTTCCTGCTGGACGGCCTTCTCGACCGCCTCGTCTACCTCAAGTACGGCCTCGCGGCGATCCTGGGCTTCATCGGCGTCAAGCTGATCCTCCACGCCCTGCACGAGAACAACCTGCCGTTCATCAACCAGGGCGAGCACGTCAGCGTGGTGGAGGTACCCACCTACCTGTCGCTGGGCGTCATCATCACCGTCCTCGTGGTGACCGTCGTGGCCTCGCTGGTGAGCCCGGCAGGGAAGGCGCTCACCGTGCTCGGCAACCTCAAGCGGCACTCGCACGAGTACCTGAACAAGAACTTCACCGACGACCCCGTCGAGCGCGCCAAGCTGTGGGCCAAGATCCTCCAGAACGAGGACAAGCTCAAGTCGATCGACCGCAAGTACTTCGGCTCCGAGGGCGACGTCTGGGAGCTCGAACAGCTGCTCCGCAGAGTGTGGGACGATCACGCCCGCTACGAGCGCGCCACCGACTACACCCGCTGACCGGCGACTACGCGCTCCGGCCGGCCCACATCCCGAGCGGGTCGGCGACCGGCTCCCCGAGGAGCGGTGGGAGCAGCAGAGTCCCCGGCCACAGTGACCGCAGCGCCGGGAGCACGCCGCCCGCACCCGGGTCACAGGCCCGACCGCGCGGCGGC
>NZ_JAALEC010000317.1:0-3570 GCF_014145205.1 Dietzia sp. DQ11-44 | reverse complement strand
CCAGGGTATCCGGGGGCCCCGGGCGGACCGCCCCGGGGGCACCGGTGGCCGGTGAGTCCATAGAATGGGTCATCCCGATCCCCGAGCTCTGATGAACGGCAGGTGCGACGATGGCCGGTCTCCGGCTGATGGCGGTGCACGCCCACCCCGACGACGAGGCGTCCAAGGGCTCCGCGACCATGGCCAAGTACGTGGCCCGGGGCGTGAACGTGCTGGTGGAGACGTGTACCGGCGGCGAGCGCGGCAGCATCCTCAACCCTGCGATGGACCGCCCTGACGTCGTGGCCGATCTCGTGGGCGTACGGCGCCGCGAGATGGCGCGCGCGGCGGACATCCTCGGCGTCGACCACCACTGGCTGGGCTACGAGGACTCGGGTCTGCCCGAGGGGGACCCGTTGCCGCCGTTGCCTCCCGGATGTTTCGCCCTTGCCGACGACGACGAGGTCACCCGCTCCCTGGTCGCCAGGATCCGGGAGTTCCGACCGCACGTGATCATCACCTACGACGAGAACGGTGGGTACCCGCACCCGGATCACCTGAAGGTGCACTCGGCGTCGATGGCCGCCTACGAGGCCGCCGCGGACCCCGCCCGTTACCCCGGCACCGGCGAGCCGTGGGCCGTGGCCAAGGTCTACTACACGCACGGCTTCCCCAAGAGCCGTCTGGAGCTGCTCGACGAGGAGCTGTTCGCCCGCGACGGCGTCCGCCACTTCGCGGAGTTCCTGTCCCGCTGGGGGGATCGCCCCGACATCATGGAGCGGGTGACCACCCGGGTGGAGTGCGCGGACTACTTCGAGCAACGCAACTCCGCACTGCTGGCCCACGCCACGCAGATCGACCCCAACGGTTGGTTCTTCGCCGCCCCGGTGGAGATGCAGCAGCGGGTGTGGCCCACCGAGGAGTTCGAACTCGCGGCAAGCCGGGTGGCCGTACCCGAGCGGGCTGAGGGAGAATACGAGTCAGACCTGTTCGAGGGCGTCGACCCGTACGTCGCGCTCCCGGTCGGACCGAGCACGAGTGAGGACCCGAGATGATCACCCTGGGACCGGACGTCCAGATCCTGGCGTATCAGACCTCGATGGTCTTCGCGCAGAACCAGTCGCCGGGCACGCCCGGGTACAACGACCACCCGATGGGCCCGGAATTCGGCAAGGCCTCGCCGATCGGGATCCCCGTGGTCCTGCTCCTGCTGGTCGCGACGGTCCTTCTGATCCGCAACATGAACAAGCACATCAAGAACCTGCCCGAGACCTTCGACACCGACCACCCCGAGCCGGATCAACTGGCCGACGAGGGCACGGACCGAGCCGGCGTGGAGCGCACTCCGGACGCCGATCGCTCCTGACCTCGCTCAGTCGGGGTCAGCAGGCGCAATCGATTCCAGGGCTCGTTCTGTCCATTCCCTCAGTTCGCGCTTCTCGGATTCGTCATCGCGCAACATGCCCAATAACGTCGCTCGGCCGAGGAGTGATGAATTCAGGGCCTCGGCGACTTCACTCGGCGCCATGTCGGGGGACAACTTGCCGCTCATTCTGAGGGAATTGGACAGGTAGTTCAACCGACTACGCGAGACCGTCGTGCCCTTGAGTTCGCAATAGTCTCTAGCGGCCTTCACGATGGCGTTGTGGAACCTCGTATCGACCGGGGTGTCATGGATTCCAAGGATATCCAGGTTGTTCCGGTTCAGGGCCCGCGAAATGGACTCGATCATGTGACCGAGTTGGTCTGAGGAGACGGCTGGAGCAAACTTGTCGCGCCACTTCAGTCGGTGGACGAGAGTGGGCGCATCGTTGCTCTCAGACTCGAGGGAGGTTCCCGGCGGGATGAGATACCCAGGGGGATCGTAGTTGATCTCGTATTCAGGTACCGCGGCTTGGAGCAATGACGCGAGGGAGCCGAAGGATCCCCAGTTCTTTGCATCCCCACGATCGAAACTCGCCTGGATGTTCTGCGCGATCGACGCTAGTGCTGCAGGTTTGCTCAGCCGCGACGCGACATTCCTCGCTTCCGACACCAGAGCTTCGTCGGCGGCGGAGTTGGAAACTGTCGTGGCGTTACTCAGCCTGATTTCCTGGTTCGCGGACTTGGAGCTGCCTGAAATGATCGGGGAGGGGGACGCAATGGACACCTCGGCGAGGCGATCGAGTTCGTCACGGAGGTCTTGAGCGATGTCGTCTACGGTTGCGAGTAGATCGGCCATCCGGCGCGCGAGGGTGGTCGCAAGAGCAGGAAGCTGAACGCCCGGCTTGTATGTATCTTCGTGGGTTAGCTCACCCCATCCGTCCTGCAGCAGGGTCCTCGCTTGGATCTCCACAGTGACCGGTTCCCAATCCCCAGGAGTATGAATGAGAGTTTGTACGTTAACGTGATAAGCCCGGTATCCGGAACTCTTGGGGCTCTGGAAGTATAGCTTTTCACTGTTGGACTGAAGCGTGATCCATGTTGCCGAACTCAGATCGCTCGGTAGGTCAGTCATTATATTGCGAAGTAGTTCGAGATCACAGGTGTTGTTGCACGTGACCCGTAGTCCGACTATGTCGTCCACTGCCTCAGGAATCTCTTTCAGGGTTCGAATCCTGGCCGAGTATTTTGGCTTCTGGATTTTCGACCATAAGCTGTTCATGCCCTTCACTCGTGTTGCAGAGATGCGGAACTTTTCACGGTCTGCGTCTGACAGCTCCATCGTCAACCACTGATCGATCAGGCGCTCGACTGTTCGTAGTGCAGGTTCGAACAGCGAGAACCGTTACTTGTTGTACCATTGTTCGTATTCGTCTCGACCGAATTCAAACGCCGGACCGCCCGTTTCGCCCATGGCGCGACAATAAATGAAGAGGACCGGTTACAACGGGAAACGTAGCTTCGGCGCCGTCGGCCCAGGTGTAAAACTGGTATCGAGTTCTCGGGTTCGGTGTCGCACGTCCCGACCCCGAGAAGTCAAGGCTTCAGTAGGTCGCCCATCGGGACGAAGTCGCCGAACTCGTCGTCGTCGCTCCTCCGGCCCCGGCCCGCGTCCGCCCGGGTCGGCGCCACCGCGCCGCCGGTCACCCCGGCGAAGCGCAGCATGTAGTCGGCCAGTTCCGTACCCACGCGGTCCGCCCGCGAGGCCAGGGAGTCGCCGTCGCCCCCGGTGGCGACGGCCCCGAAATCCTCGGAGGCCGCGAACACCGAGGTCGGCACCACGTCCGCCTTGAGGTAGGCGAACATCGGGCGCAGCGCGAAGTCGATCGACAGCGAGTGCCGGACGGTGCCACCCGTCGCACCCAGTGCCACCGGGACGCCGGTCAGCGTGCCGGGGTCGATCACGTCGAAGAACGACTTGAAGAGGCCCGAGAACGACTGGTTGTACGTGGGTGTCACCGCGATCACCCCGTCCGCGCGGGCGATCTCCTCGAGTGCGGCGCGCAGTTTGTCGCCGGGGAACCGGGTGAAGGTGGCGTCCACGACCTCATGGGCGAGCCCGCGGACCTCGAGGACCGTCACGTCGACGTCCTGCCCGTGGCGCCCGAGGGCCTCACGGGTCGCCGAGGTGAGACGGTCGGCCAACATCCTGGTGCTCGACGGCACCGA
>NZ_JAALEC010000316.1:0-2484 GCF_014145205.1 Dietzia sp. DQ11-44 | reverse complement strand
TCCAGCCGCAGCGGCCGTGCGTCGGGTGCGTGGGTGGCGGTCACTTGTCGCCCCGTCCCGCCGGTGCCTGCGCGAGCCGGGACTCGGTGCGGCGGGCACGGGCCAATGATTGCTCCTGGGCGCGCTGTCCGCCCTCGACGGTCAGTCCGGTCCAATTGTCGCCGGTGCCGAACCGGTAAGCGTCCGAGTACGCGGGCGCCCCCTCGGCGGCCAGCGCGGCGTCACGTGCCGCGACACGTGCCGCGTGGGTGGGCCCGTCAGGCACGTGCGCCGGCCGCAGCGCGTCGAGTTCGCGACGCAGGACCGGGACGATCTCGGTGCCGAGGATCTCGATCTGCTCGAGCACCGTCTTACGCGGCACGCCGGCGTGATCGATGAGGAACATCTGGCGCTGGTAGTCGCCCACGTGCTCGCGCATGGTCATGTAGCGGTCGATGACCTGCTGCGGGGACCCCACCGTGAGCGGGGTCTGGGCGGTGAAGTCCTCGAGCGACGGGCCGTGGCCGTAGACCGGGGCGTTGTCGAAGTAGGGGCGGAACTCGTTGACCGCGTCCTGGCTGTTGGGGCGCGCGAAGAACTGACCGCCCAGCCCCACGATCGCCTGATCCGCGGACCCGTGACCGTAGTGCTCGTAGCGCCGTCGGTACAGCTCGACCATCTGCTTGGTGTGGCTGATCGGCCAGAAGATGTTGTTGTGGAAGAACCCGTCCCCGTAGTAGGCGGCCTGCTCGGCGATCTGCGGCGAGCGGATCGACCCGTGCCAGACGAAGGGCGCGACGCCGTCCAACGGGCGCGGGGTGGACGTGAACTGCTGGAGAGCTGTCCGGAACTTGCCCTCCCACTCCACCACGTCCTCGTGCCACAGGCGGTGGAGCAACTCGTAGTTCTCGATCGCCAACGGCAGCCCCTGTCGGATGTCCTGGCCGAACCACGGGTACACCGGGCCGGTGTTGCCGCGTCCCATGGTCAGGTCGACCCGGCCCCCGGCGAGGTGCTGCAGCATGGCGTAGTCCTCGGCGATCTTCACCGGGTCGTTGGTGGTGATGAGCGTCGTGGCGGTGGACAGGATGATGTCGGAGGTCCTCCCGGCGATGTAGCCCAGGGTGGTGGTGGGGGAGGACGTGACGAAGGGCGGGTTGTGGTGCTCGCCCAGGGCGAAGACGTCCAGGCCCACCTGTTCGGCCTGGACCGCGTACTCGACGACGGCCTCGAGGCGCTCGTGCTCGGTCGACACCTGCCCGGTGAGGGGATCAGGTGTGATGTCGGCGATGGAGAAAATCCCGAACTGCATGATGGCGAGCCTTTCAGTCTGTTGGTGCGTTCCATCCTAACTTGCTGACATGTCAAACAAAAGGGGGTCGGGGAGTATTCCGCCTCACCCTTGGCGCCTCTCGGTTCGCGAGTTCTCCTCCGCGCCGTGGCCTCGGGATGTGAGTATTCGGCGATCGCCATCACGACTGCCGCAAGGAGGCCCGGTGACCGAGTGGATCGTCCGAAGGTGGTCCCGTTTCGGCCACGACCGGGTCTATGCCGCCACGCCGGGCGGAACCGACCTCGGTTATCTCGACCTGGCGACCGGCCGCTACCACTCTGACGATCTCGCCAACCTTCCGCTGTTGCGCAAGGCGATCGAGGACCACCTGGGCGCCCGCCGGCACCGCGAATCGGCGAAGCAGTCGAGCCGACCACCATGGGTGACCGATGTTCCGTCGCCTGCGCCTGCGCCTGCGCCGTCACCGTCACCGTCCTCGTCGTCGACACCGCCGTCGTCGAAGTCGGGGCCGGTCGCGGCGGTGACCGGTCTATCGCCAACTCCGTCGCGCGAGCACACCACCGTGCCAACCACGGCATCCGGACCGAGGTGGCACGATCTCGCCGATGCTCGTGCGGGGGCGGCCGCACGCGAGCGAGCGCTCGCCGAGCGGGAGGCGCAGGGGATGGTGCGCCATGTGCTCGCCCGGTTGGTCGACGCGAAGACCGACGAGCGTGCCTGGCGTATCGGCGCGGACGGTGAGCAGGCCGTCGGCGAACAGCTGGCGGGCCTGGACGCCCGGTGGAGGATCCTGCACGCCGTACGCGTGGGGGAGCGGGGTGCCGATATCGACCACGTGGTGATCGGCCCCGGCGGCGTCTTCACCGTGAACTCCAAGAATCACCCCAAGGCGGCAATCTGGGTGGGCGGGGACACCTTCATGGTCAACGGCAGCCGGGTTCCGTACATCCGCAACAGTCGGCATGAGGCGAGGCGGGCATCCCGTCTGCTCGCGGAGCAGGTCGGCTTTCCGGTCCCGGTCGTCGGGATGATCGCGGTGGTGGGAGCTCGAGGGGGATTCACAGTGAAGACCCAGCCCGCGGACGGTGCCGTGGCAGTGGTTCAGCGTCGCCGCATCAGGCGATTCCTCACGTCGCAGCCGCAGCGACTGGGATTACGCGAGATCGACGCGATCCACGAGGTCGCCAGGCGATCCACGACGTGGCACCGCT
>NZ_JAALEC010000315.1:0-244 GCF_014145205.1 Dietzia sp. DQ11-44 | reverse complement strand
CGATGACGTGGTCGATCTCGCAGTCGCGTGCGTCAACCGTGCAGCCGGGGTGGCGGCAGGTCCCGTCACGCAACCGGATCCTCTCGGCCAGCGCCGGGGTGATGAAGTACTTGAGCATCGCATCCGGTGTGTCCTGGACGCCGGGTTGCGGGTCGATCAGCTCGAACCGCACTGTGGCCTCGCCGCCGGAGAGCAGTTCCTCGCACAGCCAGTCGAAGCTGGCGTAGGCGCCGTTGACGAACTG
>NZ_JAALEC010000314.1:0-2137 GCF_014145205.1 Dietzia sp. DQ11-44 | reverse complement strand
CCCTGGGCGACCGCGCCGATGAACTGCTTGCGGATGATCGTGGACTTGCCCAGCCCGGGCAAGGAGAGCACGAACGCCGACGGGTTGCCGATGATGCCGGCGCGGAACCACGACAACACGTCGCCGGAGACGTCCTGGCCGGTCTGTGCGTGAACCCCCAGAGGGACGCCGACCGCCGGGGCGGTCGCCCCGACCACCCACGGGTTGAAGCCACAGCCGTAGTTGGTGGAGGTCTGGGTGGCGGCCGGGGCGGAGACCACTGCCATCCGCCCCGAGAACGCGCCCTTGAAGCCGCGGCCGTCGAGGGAGGCGTAGCGATTAGTGAACCGGGGCTTTCCGTAGCGGAGCTGCGGTGCCTGGCGGGCGGTGCGCGCCTGCTCGGCCCGGTCGGGGTGCTCGTCGCACCACCGCTTGTACGCGCGGCCGGTTCGTGTGTGCGGCCAGGGAGGGAGCTGATCGCCGGCGGTGATACGGGCGTGTAGCTCTTCCAGCTCGGCCGGCCCGACGGGGGTCTTGGTGCGCCTGGCCATCACTCCGCCTTCGCAAACGAGGAAATCGTGGACTTCTGATCGAGCAGCACGCCCAGACCCAGCGCGGCGGCGAACGCCGCATCCTGCTGGCCGTTGGTGGCGTGCAGCCGAAGCTGAGACCGGTTGCCGAGCTGGCCGATGATCGCCGAGCCCTGGTCGAGCAGTTCAGGGTTGCGCAGGGTGAGCGTCACCAGCAGCGAGTACTCGCCGAGCTGGCCGCCTCGGGCCAGCGCTTGCCGTGCGGCCTCGGTGCGTTCCAGGCGCAGGCCGGCAGAGGCCTTGCCGATCGAGCGGGTCTTGTTCGCAGCGTTGACCGCGTCGGTGTGCTCCTTCTCGACCTGCCTCACCCCGTCCCCGGCGGCGATCGGGCGGTAGATCAGCGTCACGCGCTTGCGGGGAATGTCTGACTTCGGCTCCAACAGGGGCCGCAGGACGTGGTCCGGGAACGCGGCGGCCGGCGGGGCGGCCATCTCGAACGAGCGGGACACCCAGTCTTCGTGGCGGTAGTGATTCCACTTCGCCACAGCCTCGGCCGGGCCGGCGTCGTCCCAGTCCACTCCGAGCGGCTCGCCAGACAGGCGAGCGCTGTTGATGGTCTCCTCCAGGTCGGGGCGGTAGCAACGCAGCGCCAGCCCGATCGCGTCCTCCGGGTTCATTGGTGTGGCGGACACTCCCGCGTACTCGAGCCGCTGGTACAGCCCGGGCAGCCGGAAACCCAGATCGGTGGCCATCGCCTCGGGGTCCTTGCGCTGCATCGCGGTGGCTGCCTTGAAGGTGACCGCGATCCATGACCGCGTGACGAGCTTGCCGCGAGCGAACTCCACCGCCGACTCTGCCTGGATGCGGCGGGCGATCTCCGGGGTGGACTCGCTGACCGAGTCCTTCACCGCGGCGATGAGGTCCTGCCCGGTCGTCGGGTACGACTCGACGGTCACGGTGGCCGCCACGACGTCGTCGTTGAGGGACAGCTCGGCGAGCCAGGCGCCCCATTCGGCGGTCATGTCGTTGCGGTCGGCCACCGTCAGCGGCTCCTGGCCGCGTGAGGCCGCGTCCAACAGGACGGTGTACTGGTTGAGCGCGCGGTCTCGGATGAGCGCGAAATCGTTGCCGGCCACGTCGCGGCCGACGTGCAGCTCGGTCTTGGCCAGGGCGCCGGGCAGCCGGTATCGGCCTCCCGGTACCCGCGAGTTCGGCCCGGACCGGTACACCGTGGAACCAGCGGCCTGTGCCCGCCAGAATTGCCAACGCATTTGAGCCACCTCGTAGAGAGTTCGATTACCGATACGCAGTACTGCCGGGGCCAGGTACGCCACCGCCAGCACCGCAATGAGCGCTCCCGCGCCTAGTCCGCCCTGCATCAGCACCAACATCGCCGCGATGAAGGCGATCCCGGCGATGATCGTGGCCCGCAGCGGCAGGCCGAACATGCCGGTGCGCTGCGACTTCTCACCGAGCGTGTAGAGCCGAAGGTCCGCCTGCTCACCTGATGCAGACACCAGCTATCTCCTTGCCGTCAGCGGTAGTGGTGGGGTGTTGGGTGAGCTGCCAGCGCACCGTCGATCATCTGCTCGGTCGTCTGTGTCGCTCGAGCCGTTGTCTGAGCTGCC
>NZ_JAALEC010000313.1:0-1400 GCF_014145205.1 Dietzia sp. DQ11-44 | reverse complement strand
CCTCCGCACCAGCACGGTGGTCGCGGCCCTCTTCGGCTTCCTCCCGGTACTCCTGGCGACGAGGCACTTCGGGTGGGGACTCGCCGGCATCTGGTGGGGGATGGGTGTGTTCGTGGCGATGCGGCTCGTCGCCGTCGTCGCTCGGGTCCGCGGCGACCGCTGGATGGTCCTGGGCGCGGAGACCCCGGCCGGTCGGGCCTCCGAGGGGGCTCCGGCGTGACGGGCCGACCGGGTCTGCGCGCGGTGTCCGACCTGCACGTCGGGCACCGGGGCAACGCGCACGTCATCGACGACATCCGGCCCGTACATCCGGGGGACTGGCTGATCGTGGCCGGAGACGTGGCGGAGAAGACCGACCACGTGGTCGGCGCGCTGGAACGCCTGGCCGACCGGTTCGAGCGGGTGATCTGGGTACCGGGGAACCACGAGTTGTGGATCGCCTCCGACGACGACGGGATCACCTCCACCACCAAGTACGACCGCCTGGTGGACGCCTGCCGCTCGATCGGGGTGGACACCCCCGAGGACCCCTACCCGCTGTGGACCGGTCCGGGAGGCCCGGCGTGGGTCGTGCCGATGTTCCTGCTCTACGACTACTCGTGGACCCGCTCACCCGGCCAGTCCCGGGCATCGGCACTCGCGGGGGCGAGGGAGCGACGGGTGGTGGCGTCCGACGAGTTCCTCATCGATCCCGCCCCGTACCCGGACGCCGCCGCCTGGTGTGCCGCCCGGCTGGTGGCCACGACCACCAGACTGGCGGCCCTGGACCCGGCGCACCCCACCGTGTTGGTGAACCACTGGCCCCTGCTGCGCGCACCGACCGAGGTCCTGCGGCATCCCGATTTCGCGCTGTGGTGCGGCACCGACCAGACCTCGGACTGGCACCGCCGCTACCGGGCCACGGCGAGCGTCTACGGGCACCTGCACATCCCGCGCACCACCGTCCATGACTCGGTCCGGTTCGAGGAGGTCTCGCTGGGTTACCCGCGCGAGTGGGCGGCCCGCGGCCGCCCCGACCCACTCGCCCGTCAGATCCTCCCCGTCCCCGACCACCCCCAGGTGAGGTGGATCCGGGACCGGGACGGGTTGCCGAGGATCGCCCGGCCCGGTGAGGACGGACCCGACCTGGAGGAGGAACGGTGATCAGGGACGTACTGCCGGACGACGTGGTGGCCGTGGCGTTCGACGAACTCGGCATGACCGATTCGGCGGCGCTGGCCGCCATGTACCCCGTCGAGGTCGAGCAGATCGGCAGGGCGGTGGAGAGCCGCCGGATCGAGTTCGCCGCGGCGCGGGCCTGCGCGCGCGAGGCGATGAACCGCCTGGGCGTGCCCCCCGGGCCGATCACCCGGGGTGGCAGGGGGATGCCGGTGTGGCCCCCGGGGGTGGTGGGCACGCTC
>NZ_JAALEC010000312.1:0-2833 GCF_014145205.1 Dietzia sp. DQ11-44 | reverse complement strand
TGAGCCGAGGGGCCGATCCCCGCGGACAGGTCGACCACCAGGTCCCGCCCCGTGGCTCCCCCGCCCACGATCTGCCGACACTCCGCGGTCAACCGGTCGACGTCCCGCTGGTCCGGGACGATCAGCAACACCTGCAGGCCCCTCCGCCTGACCGAGTCCGCCAGGGCGGCGAGTGCGCGCGCCCAGTCCCGTCCGGGCGGCACGGTCCAGACGGCCCGGGCCGGGACCCCCCCGGTCGCCGCGTCGAGGAACCGCGTCACCATCGGGTGGTCGGACCAGCCGACCGGGATCTCGACCGGGCCCTCCGTCACACCCAGCGGTGGTTCGCGGTCCGGCACCGATTTCTCGGCCGCGGCGTGCCGCGGGGGGATCGCCAGTCGCAGGACGTCCGAGCGCATGCCCACCCACCGTCGCGCGACCAGGTCGACCAGCCGGAGCAACTGCGGTGTGAGCACGGGCTCCGGCGAGACGACGCGCTCGAGCCACGCGAGCTCCCCGCGGTGATCCGTCTCGTCCGAGCGCTCCACGAGGTACCCGTCGACGAGGCGGCCGGCGAACCGCACGCGGACGCGGGTACCGGGTACCGCCTGGTCGGCCAGGGACTCCGGGACCAGGTAGTCGAATTCCCGGTCCAGATGCGGAACCCCGAGCAGGGGCAGGACCCGGGCCACGGGGGCCGTGGCCGCCGCGACCCGGGCCGCTGGGCGCGTCGTGGTCACGGTCTCGGATTCTCGCACCCCGCTCCGACAACCGGGACGGTCGTCAGTGCCCCACGGCCCGCTTGAGTTCGTCGACGCGGTCGGTCCTCTCCCAGGGGAGGTCCAGATCGGTCCGGCCGAAGTGACCGTAGGCGGCCGTCCCGGCGTAGATCGGACGCTTGAGGTCCAGGTCGCGGATGATCGCGCCGGGACGCAGGTCGAACACCTCGGTGACGGCCTCCTGTAGGGCCGCGATGTCGACCTTCTCGGTCCCGAACGCCTCGACGAACAGCCCGACCGGGGCGGCCTTGCCGATGGCGTAGGCGACCTGGACCTCGACCCGCTCGGCCAGGCCGGCGGCGACGATGTTCTTGGCGACCCACCGCATGGCGTACGCCGCGGAGCGGTCGACCTTGGACGGGTCCTTTCCGGAGAACGCGCCGCCACCGTGGCGGGCCATGCCGCCGTAGGTGTCGACGATGATCTTGCGTCCGGTCAGGCCGGCGTCGCCCATCGGGCCGCCGAGCACGAACCGTCCGGTCGGGTTGACCAGGAGGCGGAACTCGCCGGTCTCGATACCGGCCGCGGCCTCGGCGAGGACCGGCCCGATGACGTGCTCGGTGAGGTCGTCGCGCAGCGTCGTCTCCAGATCGATCTCGGGTGCGTGCTGCGTCGAGATGACGATCGTGTCCAGGCGTACCGCGCGGTCGCCGTCGTACTCGATGGTCACCTGGGTCTTGCCGTCCGGGCGCAGGTAGGCCAACGTGCCGTCCTTGCGGACCTCGGTCAGCCGGCGTGACAGGCGGTGTGCCAGAGCGATGGGCAGCGGCATGAGCTCAGGGGTGTCCGAGCACGCGTAACCGAACATCAGGCCCTGGTCGCCGGCGCCCTGTCGGGCGATCGCGTCCTCGACCGGGTCGGCGGAGGTCCGTGCCTCGTGCGACGTGTCCACGCCCTGGGCGATCTCGGGGGACTGCTGCCCGATCGAGATCGACACACCACAGGAGACGCCGTCGAAACCCTTGTCGGAGGAGTCGTATCCGATCTCCACGATCTTCTCGCGGATGAGCTGCGGGATCTCCACGTAGCCGCTCGTCTTGACCTCGCCGGCCACGTGCACCATCCCGGTGGTCACCATGGTCTCCACGGCGACACGGGCTTCGGGGTCCTGCGTCAGCATCGCGTCCAGGATGGCGTCCGAGATCGCGTCACAGATCTTGTCCGGATGCCCCTCGGTCACGGACTCGCTGGTGAACAGCCGACGTGCCTGCGTCACAGTGGTTCTCTCTTCCTGGTGCCGGATGCGTGTGATCGGTCGATCGCGTGGGGACAGACTAGTCGGTGCGGTCCGTGGTGGTTCGCGCGGATGGGGCCGCGGCCCGGGACACCACGGCGTCGAGGATCCGGCTGGCCAGGAGATCTTTGCTCGCCCTGTCCACCGGCGTCTCCCCGCCCGCGGAGTCCAGGATCCACCCGCCGTTGACGTCCTGCCCGAAAGTGGTGCCGCGACCGACCTCGTTGACGACGAGGAGGTCGCACCCCTTCCGGGCGAGCTTCGCCCGGCCGTGGTCGAGGACCGATCCAGAGGAGTCGCCGGTCTCGGCGGCGAACCCGACCAGGACGCAGTCCGCGGGGACGTCCCCGGACCCGCGGCCCGCGACGAGCTCGGCGAGGATGTCCGGATTGCGTTCCAACCGGATCTCGGCCGGTTCGGATCCGGTGCCCTTCTTGAGCTTGGAGGACGACACGTCCGTCGGGCGGAAGTCGGCCACCGCCGCGGCCTTGATGACCACGTCCGCCTCGGCCGCGGCGGCGAAGGTGGCGTCGCGTAGCTCGCGAGCGGAGTCGATGTGGATCGCCTCCACGGCCGCCGGCACCGGCAGGTCGGAGGAGGTGACGAGCGTGACCCTCGCTCCCCTCGCCGCCGCGACGGCGGCGATCGCGTGCCCCTGCTTCCCGGAACTGCGGTTGCCGAGGAACCGCACCGGATCGATCTCCTCGCGGGTACCACCGGACGTCACCACGACCCGCTTGCCGGCCAGGTCCCACGGGAGGCCGCCGCCGTCGAGCAGCAGTCTCGCGAGGCGCGCGATATCGGCCGGCTCGGGCAGGCGGCCGGCGCCGGTGTCGGCCCC
>NZ_JAALEC010000311.1:0-3107 GCF_014145205.1 Dietzia sp. DQ11-44 | reverse complement strand
CGGGGGCGGCGCTGCGGGAGGACCAGTGGACCGCGATCGAGGCGCTCGTGGCCGACCGCCGGCGGGCCCTCGTCGTGCAGCGCACCGGCTGGGGCAAGTCGGCCGTGTACTTCATCGCCGCCCGTCTGCTCCGGGAACTCGGCTCGGGGCCCACGGTGATCGTCTCGCCGCTGCTGGCGCTCATGCGGAACCAGGTCGAGGCGGCCGCGCGGGCCGGGGTACGGGCGGCCACCATCAATTCGGCCAACATGACCGAGTGGGACGACGTGCGCGCCTCGGTCCGCGCCGGCGAGGTGGACGTTCTACTGGTCAGCCCGGAGCGGCTCAACAACCCTGACTTCCGCGACACCGTGCTGCCCGCGCTGGCCGCGGACGCCGGACTGGTGGTGGTCGACGAGGCCCACTGCGTCTCGGACTGGGGGCACGATTTCCGGCCCGACTACCGCCGGATCCGCACGCTGCTGGCCGATCTGCCCGAGGGCGTACCGGTGTTGGCCACCACCGCCACGGCCAACGACCGGGTGGTGCGCGACGTGGCGCAGCAGCTCGGTGTGGGCGAACGGCCGGGTGGGCCGGATCGCGCGGACTCGGAGGAGGGTGACCCCGCGGCGTCCGACACCCTCGTCCTGCGGGGTGGGTTGGACAGGGAGTCGCTGCGGCTGTCGGTCGTGGCGATCGACGACTCGGAGCGTCGCGCGGCGTGGTTGGTGGAGAACCTGGAGTCCCTGCCGGGCAGCGGGATCGTCTACAGCCTGACCGTCGCGGCGGCGGAGGACATGGCCGAGTTGCTCACCTCCGCCGGGCACCGGGTGAGCGCCTACACCGGCCGCACCGACGCGGGCGAGCGCGAGGAGCTCGAGCGCGCGCTGTTGGACAACGAGGTCAAGGCGCTGGTCGCCACCTCCGCGCTGGGCATGGGATTCGACAAGCCCGACCTGGGCTTCGTCGTCCACCTCGGAGCCCCGCCGTCGCCCATCTCCTACTACCAGCAGATCGGTCGCGCCGGTCGTGCGGCCGACCGGGCCGAGGTGGTCCTGCTGCCCGGCCCCGAGGACCGGGCCATCTGGAACCACTTCGCGTCTCTGGCCTTTCCCCCCGAGGACGTGGTCCGCCGGGTGCTCGACGCCCTGGAACCCGACCGGCCGCAGTCGACCCAGGCCCTCGAACCCGCGGTCGATCTGGGCCGGACCCGGCTGGAGATGGTGCTCAAGGTGCTCGACGTGGACGGCGCGGTCCAGCGCGTGCGGGGCGGGTGGATCTCCACAGGACGACAGTGGCACTACGACGCCCAGCGCTACGCCGGGCTGGCCGAGGCCCGGCGGTCGGAGCAGGAGGCGATGATCGCGTACGAGCGGACCGGCTCCTGCCGGATGGAGTTCCTGCGCACGCAACTCGACGACCCCACTCTCGACCCGACCTCCGGCGGATGCGGACGATGCGACAACTGCACCGGCGATCGCAGGTCGACCTCAGTCGACGACGGTGCGCTGACCCGGGCACGCGAGGCTCTGGAGCGCCCGGGCGTGGTCCTACCTCCGCGACGCCAGTGGCCCACCGGGCTCGCGCGGCTGGACGTGCCGCTGAAGGGCAAGATCTCCGACGGCCCCGCCGAGGGCCGCGCGTTGGCCCGACTGACCGACCTCGGCCTGGGCCAGAAGCTTCGCGGGCTGCTCGCCGGGCCCGACCAGGAGGCGCCCGACTGGGTGGTCCGTGCCTGCGTTCCGGTTCTGCGCGACTGGGGGTGGGAGGAACGCCCCACCGGCGTGGTGGCCCTGCTCACGGGCGAGCGACCGCTCCTCGTGGGGAGTCTGGCCCGCGCGCTCGCGCAGATGGGCCGGATGGACCACCTCGGGGAACTCACCCGAGACGCCGCGCTCCCCGCGGTGACCGCCCAGAACTCGGCCTACCGGGTCGCCCAGCTGTGGGGCACGCTGACCGGCCCGGAGATCGACCCCACCGGGCCCGTCCTGCTGGTCACCGATCTGTTCGGGACGGGCTGGACGGCCACGGAGTCCGCCAGGCATCTGCGGTCCGCCGGGGCCCCGGCCGTCCTCCCGCTGGCGGTGGCCACCGCCGGCTGACCCGACGAGTGTGCAGCAGCGGACGAGCCGTCGACACGGGATAATCGCGGCCATGGACTTCTCAGCGTCTCCGCCACGGCGCCTCGGGCCCGGGTTCGCCACCTCCGACACCCGGGAGCTCGCATGAGCGCCCTGACGGTGGCCGCCCTCGCGGTCGGGTTCGTCCTCCTCGTCGCGGGCGGGGAGTCACTCGTCCGGGGGGCCGGCAGGCTGGCCGTCAGCCTGGGGATCTCGCCGCTGGTGGTGGGGTTGACCGTCGTCGCCTTTGCCACCTCGACACCGGAACTGGCGGTGAGTGTCGACGCCGCCCTCAGCGGCCACCCGGGCCTGGCGGTCGGAAACGTGGTGGGCAGCAACATCGCGAACGTGCTGCTCATCCTGGGTCTCACGGCGTTGATCGCCCCGCTGCTCGCGAAATCCCGCATCGTCCGCGTCGACATCCCCATCATGGTGGGGTTCTCCGTACTGCTGTTGGTGGTGGCACTGGACGGGGTGATCAGTTCCCTCGACGGACTGCTGCTGTTCGCCGGGGTGGTGGCCTACGTGGTGGCGACCGTCATCATCTCGCGAAGGCGCGCCGCCGACCCGACCAGCACGGCGCAGGACGAGCCGACCGAGGAGCACGCGGAGGGCGCGACGGGCGAGCAGAGCGCAGCGGGCGCGGGTACGCCGGAGAGCGCAGCGGGCGCGGTCGACGTGGACCCGGCCGAGGACGGGGCGTCGCACTCTGTGCTCAAGAGCAGCGCGATGGTGGCGCTGGGTGTGCTCATGCTGGTCGTGGGCGCGAGACTCTTGGTCACCGCGGCGAGCGATCTGGCGGCGGCCTGGGGCATGAGCGATCTGGTCATCGGCCTCACGGTGGTGGCGATCGGCACGTCACTCCCCGAACTCGCGACCAGCCTCGTGGCCGCGTTCCGGGGGGAGCGCGACCTCGCCGTCGGCAACATCGTCGGCAGCAATATGTTCAACATCGGTGCCGTTCTCGGGATCACCTCGCTCATCACGCCCATCGAGGTCGCGGCGGGC
>NZ_JAALEC010000310.1:0-13315 GCF_014145205.1 Dietzia sp. DQ11-44 | reverse complement strand
CCATCCGCTTCGACCTGCCGATCATGGTGGCGGTGGCGCTGGCCCTGTTGCCCATCGCCTTCACCGGCATGGCGATCAAGCGCTGGGAGGGGCTCCTCTTCGCCGGGTTCTACGCGGCCTACATCGCCTACGTGGTGCTCCAGGCGTCCGACCACGACGCCCTGGAGCCGTTCAGCACCGCGATGCTCTGGTTCGTCATCCCCTTCACCGCGGTGTGGCTGATCGTGCTGGCCACCTACGAACTCGGGGTGATCCGGGGACGGAGACAGGTGCGACGACACCTCGTCCCGGACGAGTAGCGCTGCCTGACACGGGGCCGCGCATCGGCGTGGCTCGGGTCCGCGGTCCACCCCGGCGACGGAACCGTGGTCAGGACAGCTCGGCGAACCGTTCGGTGTCGCGTACCCGGCCGGAGACGATGATCGTGTCGCCCGCGGTGAGAACCGTCTCGGCGGTGGCGTAGGTGAACCCCTCCCCCGGCCGTTTGATGGCGACCACGGTGACGCCGAAGTCGGTGCGGATGCTGCTCTGTCCGAGCGGCTGGCCGAGAGCGAAGGTGGGGGCGGAGGTCTTGACCATGGCGAAGCCGTCGTCGAACTCGATGTAGTCGATCATCCGGCCCCGCACCAGGTGAGCCACCCGTTTACCCATGTCGTGCTCGGGTCGCACGACATGGTGGACGCCGATCTGGGTCAGGATCTTGGCGTGGGAGTTGCTGGTGGCCTTGGCCCAGATGTTGGGCACGCCCAGGTTGATGAGAACCGACGCGGTGAGCAGGCTGGCCTCGAGATCCGAGCCCATTCCCACGACCGCGCGGTCAAACTGGTGGACCGACAACTGGCGCAGTGATTCGTCGTCGGTGGTGTCCGCCACCACCGCGTGGGTCAGACGGTGGGAGATCTTCTGCACCACGGCGTCGCTGGAGTCCACGCCCAGGACCTCGGCGCCCTGCGCCATCAGTTCCAGGGCCAGGGACTTGCCGAACCGGCCCAGTCCCAGGACCACGACAGCATCGGGGGCTCGTCGTCTAGCCAATGAGGGGCCTCTCTGCGGGGAGGTCGTACCGACGGCCACGCTGTCGCGCGGCCAGAGCACTGACCATGGTGATCGGGCCGATTCGACCCAGGTACATCAGCAGTATCAGTATCCACTGGCCCCAGTGGGGAAGCTCGGCGGTGATCCCCGTGGACAACCCCACCGTGGCGAACGCCGAGGTGACCTCGAACAGCAGCTCGTTGAGACCGAAGGGAGTCCCGGCCAGCAGCACGATGGTCGAGGTCATGACGAGCCCGATCCCGATCAACGCCACCGCGAGTGCCTGGCGCTGCACCCGGGTGTCCACGCGACGATCGAGAATGGTCACCGACCGCTCACCACGGACCTCGGCGATGATGATGAACAGCAACAGGGCGAAGGTCGTCACCTTGATCCCGCCGGCGGTCCCGCCGCTGCCCCCGCCGATGAACATCAACACATCGGTGACGAGCAGCGTCGCGTCGTCCAGGTCCGCGTAGTCGACGCTGTTGAACCCGGCCGTCCGGGGCATCACGCCCTGGAACGCCGCCACCAGGACCTTCTGCGCCGCACCGTAGTCCTGGAGGGTGCGGGCCCACTCCAACGCGAGGACCGCGCCGAAGCCGAGAGCCAACAGCACCGCCGTGACCGAGACGGTCAGTCGTGTGTGCAGGGTCCACCCCGCCCGTGACCGGCTCCTCGGCGTGGTCCGCCGCAGCCGGCGGCCCACCTCGAACAGGACCGGGAACCCGAGGCCGCCCAGGATGACCGCGATCATCAGCGGAACGCAGATCCACGGATCGGTGGCGAACCCGATCATGTTGTCGCTGTAGAGGGCGAACCCGGCGTTGTTGAACGCCGAGATGGCGTGGAACACCCCGAGCCACAGCGCCCGCAGCACCGGTTCGTCGTAGCCCAGGGCGAAACGGACGGTCAGCGCGGCCGCGGTGACGAGCTCGATCAGGATGCTCAACCGGATCACACCGACGACGACGTCGCGGACGTCGCCGAGTTCGGAGGCCCGCGCTTCGGCTGCGGTGTTCATCCGGGCCTTGAGGCCGATCTGATCGGCCAACATCAGTCCGACCATCGACGCCATGGTCATGATTCCCAGGCCTCCGACCTGGATCAGGGCGAGGATGACCACCTGCCCGAACCCTGACCAGTGCACAGGGGTGTCCACGACGATCAACCCGGTCAGGCACATCGCCGAGGTCGCCGTGAACAGCGCCTCCGTCACCCCGGTGCCGCCACCGGGCTCGACGGCTCCGGGGAGGAGCAACAACGCGGTTCCCACCGCTATCGCCGCGGCGAAACTCATCGCCACGACCCGGACCGGGCTCAACACCACCCACCCGGACAACCGCCGCACCCCGGACGGCCACACCCGCCTGTCACCACCAGTCACGACCACAGACTGTAGACCCACGATTCCGGACGGAGGTCTCTGAACCCGTCATACCCCCACCAATAGACGATCCGCCGTTAGGCACAGGCCGAGGCGGGAATCGACGCCGGGGAACGACTCCCCCACGGCGATGTCGCTGCGATGGCCCCCACCCTCCGACCGCGACCACTCCCGCAAAAGTCCTGGCGACACCGCCGCCATCGGCGCAGTGCATCCCGTGCCTCGCACTGCCGGAGACAGATCACCGCCAACTGTGGCCCACGCCACAATCCTGATGTAGGATAACGACTGTTAGCCACGGGCGGAACGTCACTGACCGCGCTGCGCCCGATTCCCACTCGAACCCCGACGTCATCTCAGGAGTGCCGGAACGCTCCTGACGACGCCACGGGTCGAGGACCACAACGAAGGACGGTAACGCCGTGCAGTCATCACTCATCTCTCTGTCCTCCATGGAGAGAGTCCACATCGGGACCCCGGTCGCGGAGGCCGCGGCGCAGGAAGCGGAGTTGCTCGGCGCGAGCCGTGTCTTCGTGGTCTGCAGTGGGACCCTGAACTCCCAGACCGACGAGATCCAGCGGGTGATCGAGGCGCTGGGCGAGCGCTTCGTCGGCCTGTTCGACGCGGTCCGGCCCCACGTTCCCCGCGAGGACGTCATCGCGGCGACCCTGGTCGCGGCCGAGGCGGACCCGGACATGCTGCTGTGCGTCGGCGGCGGGTCGGCGACGGACCTGACCAAGATCCTCGCGGTCACGCTGGAGCACGGGATCCGCGAGGCGTCCGATATGGACGGCTACCACCTCCAGGTCAATCCGGACACCTCGGTGACCGCCCCGAGCTTCTCGGCTCCGAGCATCCCCGTGGTCGTGGCGCCCACCACCCTCGCCGGCGGCGAGTTCAACGCCCTGGCGGGATCGACGGACGAGAAGACCAACGTCAAGGAGGGCTACGTCCACCCGGCGATGACCCCGCGGGCCGTCATCCTCGATCCCGCGCTCACGCGGCACACGCCGGAATGGCTGTGGCTCTCGACCGGGGTGCGCGCCCTGGACCACGCCTTCGAGACCCTGGGATCACTCGAGTCGAACGGGTACTACGACGGGATGGCGATGAACGCCATCCGCCTGCTCTCGGAAGGACTCGTCCGTGTGAAGGAGGACGCGGGCGACCTGGAGGCCCGGCGGATGTGCCAGGTCGGGGCCTGGTCCTCGATGGTCGCGATCGTGGCGGGCCTCGACATGGGCATCAGCCACGCGGTCGGGCACGCGCTCGGCGGGTCGTTCAAGGTCCCGCACGGGTACACCTCGTGCGTCATGGCGCCCTTCGCCCTGGAGTACAACCGAGAGGTCAACGAGCATCGCCAGGCCCTGATCAGCGTCGCCTTCGGCGAACCGCAGACGCCCGCGCACGAGCTCGCCGACTCGCTCATCCGGCGACTCGGCATGCCGCGGTCGCTGGGCGAGGTCGGGCTGTCCGAGGATGATCTCCCCAGCCTGGCGGCGTACACCTTCAAGGACATCTGGTGCGGGACCAACCCGAACCCGATCGCGAACGCGGACGCGCTGGTTCCGCTGCTGCGACGAGCGCTCTGATCAGCGATACAGACCGGACCGGCCCCCTCTCGCCCGTGGCGGAGGGGGCCGGTCCGTCTGCGCGGGCGCGGCGTGCGAGAGCGCTATCGGGCCGCCTCCGCCGCGCCGCCCCGGACCCCGCGCCGGGGCCCGAGGATGCCGTTGACGATGTAGTCCACGTAGGTGGAGACCAGCGCATCGATGTCGTAGTCGTCCCGCAGCCACCAACTCACACCGTTCATGAGGTCCAGGACGGCGACGGCCGCACGCAGCGGATCGTCGACACCGAACTCGCCGGCGCGGATGCCCGCGGCGATCACGTCGCGCACCCGCCGCTGGTAGTACTTCCGGTACTCGACCACGCGCTCACGGTGGTCCTCCGTCAGCGCCGAGAGCTCCCGCAGGCTCACCAGATGCTCCACCCTGTTCACGGCCAGGTGGCGGAGGTGGACATCGACCAGCGAGGTGAGCCGCTCGGCCGGCGTGCCAGCTTCGTCGAGGACGAGCAGATGCTCCTCCACCGGGACCCGGGTCATCTTGAGGGCGATCGCGTAGAGGATCTCCTCTTTGGAGCTGAAGTGGTTGTAGAGGCTGGCACCCTTGATCCCCACCGAATCGGCGATGCCGCGCATCCCCGCCGAGTGGTAGCCCTGCTCGGCGAAGTACTCGGCCGCCGCGGCCAGTATCGAATCGCGTCTGCTGGGCTCGGTGTTCAGCGTCTCAGTCCTTTGCGTGCAGGCGGCGTAGCTCTCTCTTGAGCAGTTTGCCCTGTGGGTCCGTGGGGAGTTCGTCCACGATCGTGATCACCTTGGGGACCTTATAGCCTGCGAGCACCGTCTTGCAGTGCTCTCGCAACTCCGGACCCGACACGTCGCTGCCGTCGACCGCGATGACGAAGCCGGTGACGGCCTCGGACCAGTACTCGTCCGGGAGACCGACGACGGCGGCGCGCGCCACCCCGGGATGGGCCTGCAGGACCCGCTCGACCTCCTGGGAGGACACGTTGTATCCCCCCGTCTTGATCATGTCCTTGTTGCGGTCGAGGAAGAACATGTTGCCCTCGGCGTCGCGTCGGACGATGTCACCGGTGTGGAGCCAGCCGCCGTCGAGGACCGCGGCGGTCTTCTCGGGATCCTTGTAGTACCCCGCCATCACCGACGGGGTGCGACACAGGAGCTCCCCGCTCTCCGCCTCGTTCCCGTCGGCGTCGACCACCCTGACCTCCAGATGGCCGACCGGTTTACCGATCCAGGTGGGGTCCTGCCCGGGAACGTCCTCGAGTTGCTTGAACCAGCCGACCGACCCCAACTGGGTCAGTTCCGACTGCCCCCAGTAGGTTCCCCAGATCGACGACGGGGCGGCGCGGTGCCATGCGTCCACCGTCCGCGGGGAGACCTGTCCCCCGTAGGTCAGACACCGCTGGATGGTCCCCACCGCATCGGGCCCGAAGCCCGGATGGTCCGCCAGGGAGATGAAGAACGTCGGCGTCTGGGCCAGGACCGTGATCTGCTCTGTCCTGATCATGGTCAACACGTCGGCGGGCGCGAGGCTGGCCGGCAGGACGAGGGTCGCGCCCAGGAGGATGAGGGAGGTCAGGGACCCGATCCCGGCGATGGTGTGGAACGGCATGACGAACAACCAGACGTCGTCGTCCAGGCAGCGCAGTCCCCACGTGTACGCGGGTGCGGTGGAGATCAGGTAGTTGCGGTGCGGCAACATGACCCCCTTCGGTGCCGCCTCGGTCCCGCTCGTGTAGACGATCATCGCGAGGTCGAGCTCGTCGATGTCACACTCGGGCTCCGTGTCCGGGGAGGACCCGAGGTGGCGGTCGAAGTCGTGGCAGCCCGTCTCGTCCGTGCTCACGGACTCCGTACCGTCGGGTCCCGTGCAGTCGAGGACGACGATCTCGGGCCGGTTCTCCGACTCACCGAGCGCCGCACGGACCACCGGGAGGAACTCCGCGGCCACGACCACCGCGGCGGGCTCGAGGTGGGCGAGCTGTTGCGCCACCTCGCCCGTGCCCAACAACACGTTGATCCCGGAGTAGGCGGCGCCGATCTTGAGAATTCCGTAGTAGGCGATGACCGACTCCACACGGTTGCGCGCCATCACCGCGACCCGGTCGCCGCGGGCCACACCGAGCCCGAGGAGCATGTGGGCGGCCCGGTTGGCGCCCCGGTCGAGCTCACCGTAGGTGGTCACGGTCCGACCGCCACCGGGTGCGTAGGAGACGATCGCGGCTTTGCCTGCCCGGCTCTGCGCATGACGGCGGAGCTGGTCACCCAGGGTCGCCCGTCCCAGGGGAGCGGACTGAACCGAGGTCAGGCGGTGGCCCGGGGCGCCACCGGTCCCCGAGGGCTGGCGCGGATCGGTGACACTCGACTCGACACGTACCGGCTGTTCCATGATTTCTCGCTCTCCCGCACTACTTACCGCCGTTAGTATGATCTGGCTCATACTTGCATCGCGGGCGAACGCGGTCAACCCCGAAGCAGACGAGAGTGTTCCCAACTTGTCCAGAGGAGTTCTCCGAACCCTTGGCCGTCTGACTAACTGCTGTTAGTCTGCGGAGTATGACCACAGTCACTGATTCGGATCGTCGCCGACTCCGCTCGGCGGTACGCCGGGGCAACGTCCCGACCATGCTCGCCGTCCTGCTCGAGTTGACGGCCGACGAGCGGTGGATGGCCCCCCGCTACCAGCCCACCCGCAGCCGGGGCATGGACGACAACTCGACCGGCGGTCTTCCGGACGAGGTCCAGGAAGAGATCCGGGAGGCGCTGGTCGACGCGGTCGAGCGCTGGTGGGAGTCGGATGAGCCCTCCCGACGGGAGATGGACGGCCCGGACGTCGAACGGTTGCTCAACTTCACCTGCGGTGAGACCGTGCCGCCGGACTTCGCGCCGATGATGGCGGAGATCGTCAACGGGCCGCCGATCGCGCCGGCCGCCGCCGAACCCGACGAGCGTCTCCACGCCATCGTGATCGGTGCCGGCATCGCGGGGATGCTCGCCTCCGTGGAGTTCACCCGGGCCGGGATCCCCCACGTGATCCTGGAGAAGAACGAGGACGTCGGGGGTTCCTGGTGGGAGAACCGCTATCCCGGCGCCGGGGTGGACACCCCCAGCCACCTCTATTCGATCTCCTCGTTCCACCACAACTGGTCCACGCACTTCGGTAAGCGCGATGAGGTCCAGGGCTACCTCGAGGACTTCGCCGAGGCGAACGACATCCGGCGGCACGTCCGCTTCCGCCACGAGGTGACGCGCGCGGAGTTCGATGAACCCGGGCAGTCCTGGAGGGTGACGGTCCGGCGGCCCGACGGCGGGTCGGAGGTCCTCCGGGCACCGATCCTGATCAGCGCCGTCGGCCTGCTCAACCGCCCCAAGGTCCCGGACCTCCCGGGCCTGGAGAGCTTCGGGGGTCGCCTCTTCCATTCCGCCGAGTGGCCGAGTGAGCTGGACGATCCTGACGCCCTCCGGGGCAAGAGGGTGGGCATCGTCGGGGCGGGCGCCAGTGCCATGCAGATCGGGCCGGCCATCGTTGACCGTGTCGGATCCCTGACGGTCTTCCAACGCTCGCCCCAGTGGATCGCCCCCAACGACGACTACTTCGCGCCCATCCACGAGGACGTGCACTGGCTGATGGACCACGTCCCCGGGTACCGGGAGTGGTACCGCGCCAGGCTCTCGTGGATCTTCAACGACAAGGTGTACCCGACCCTCCAGGTGGACCCCGAGTGGCCGGAGCCGAGCGCCTCGATCAACGCGACCAACCACGGTCACCGCAAGTTCTACGAACGCTATCTCCGCGATCTACTGGGCGACCGCGACGACCTCATCGAGGCGTCGCTGCCGGACTATCCCCCCTTCGGCAAGCGGATGTTGCTGGACAACGGGTGGTTCGCGATGCTGCGTAAGCCCCAGGTCACCCTGGTCCCCCGCGGGGTCCGGGCGGTCACCCCCTCGGGTCTTACCGACTCCGACGGCGTCGAGCACGAGCTTGACATCATCGTCATGGCGACCGGCTTCCACAGTGTGCGGATCCTGCACCCGATGGACATCGTGGGTCGATCGGGCCGCTCCACCCGGGAGATCTGGGGAGAACACGACGCGCGCGCCTACCTGGGGATCACGGTCCCCGATTTCCCCAACTTCTTCATCATGACCGGGCCCAACACGGGCCTCGGCCACGGGGGGAGCTTCATCACGATCCTGGAGTGCCAGGTCAGGTACATCATGGACGCCGTGGAGCTGATGCGGTCGCAGAACCTCGGCACGCTGGAGTGCCGGAGTGAGGTCAACGATCGATACAACGAGGCCGTCGATCGGCAGCACGCGCAGATGGTGTGGACCCATCCGGCGATGGAGAACTGGTACCGCAACCCGGATGGTCGCGTCGTGTCGGTGCTCCCCTGGCGCATCAACGACTACTGGGCCATGACCAACGCGGTCGACCCGGCGGACTTCCACACCGAGCCGGTCCACGCCGGATCGTCCCCGGCCCTCACCACCGGACGGTGAGCGTGCGGGACGAGGCGGCCCGGGACCCGCACGGCGGACCGCTGGACGGCCTCCGGGTGGTCGAGATGGAGGCCATCGGGCCGCTTCTGCACGCGGGGCTCATGCTGGCGGACCTCGGCGCCGACGTGATCCGCGTGATGCGACCCGTCCCGGTGGGTGCCGACGACGGCAACGACGAGGCGAACTCGGGGATGCTCCGGGGCGGGACCGAGGTCGCGGTCGACCTGACCGACCCGGACGGGCTGCGCCGGGTGCGCGACCTGGTGGGCCGCGCCGACGTACTGATGGAGGGATCCCGTCCCGGCACGATGGAGAAGCTCGGTCTCGGCCCCGACGTGTGGCAGCAGGAGAACCCGGGATTGATCTACGGCCGCATGAGCGGTTGGGGCCAGGAGGGACCGCTGGCCCGCGAGGCCGGACACGACATCAACTACCTCGCACTGTCCGGCGCCCTGGGGCAGCTCGGACCGGTTTCCGGACCGCCGTCGCCGCCACTGAACCTCGTCGGCAACTTCGGCGGTGGGTCGATGTTCCTGCTGGTGGGGATCCTGGCCGCCCTGCACGAGAGGCAGCGGACCGGCCGCGGCCAGGTGGTGGATGCGGCGATGGCGGACGGCGCGAGTTCCCTGACCGCTCTGGTCCGCTCATGGCAGCACGCCGGCCGGTGGTCCACCCGGCGGGGCACCAACCTGCTCGACGGGTCGGCGCCGTTCTACCGGGCCTACGAGTGCGCCGACGGCGGATACCTCGCGGTGGGGGCGCTCGAGGACGTGTTCTACGACCGCCTCGTACGCGGTCTCGGGCTGGATCCCGCCATCCTGCCGGATCGCTGGGACACCACCAACTGGGACGCTCTGTCCGAGACCTTCGGTCAACGGTTCGCCATGCGTGACCGCGACGCCTGGGCCGAGGACTTCGACGAGCTGGACGCGTGCGTCACACCGGTGCTCTCGCTCCGCGAGGCCACGCTCCACGACCACGCGGTACAACGGGGGGCCTTCGTCGACGCGGGCGGCTACCCGATGCCCGCCGCCGCCCCTCGGATGAGCTCGTCCCTCGGCGCAGCACCACCGCCGTGCCGTGCGGACGTGGACGCGGCCCTGTCGGGGTGGGGCGATCGGCGCCGCAGTCTCACACCCTGAGCCGTCTCACACCCGGAGACTGAGCGTCCGGAGTCGTCGGACCAGCAGGCTCTGGTGCCACTCGGCGTGGGAGGAATCGATCTCGGGGACCGGGTCGAGGCCCAGGAGGAAGTCCAGAGCGGCGAGCGACTCCATCCGCGCGAGCGCCGCGCCCACGCAGAAGTGGATCCCACGCCCGAACGACAGGTGCGAGCCCTCCCCCCGGTCCGGCATGAACCGACCCGGTCGGCTGAACTGTCGGTCGTCACGGTTGGCGCTACCCCAGAGCAGGAACAGGTGGGTACCGGCGGCGAGATCGACCCCACCGAGTTCGGTGTCCCTGGTGACGTGGCGATAGTGCCCCCGGAACGGTGCCTCCAGTCTGAGGGTCTCCTCGATGAAGAGCGGACGCGCGGCGGGGTCCGACCGGAGTGGATCCACCCACTCCGGGTGCTGCCCCAGTCGCCAGACCAGCGACCCCAGGTGCCCGACCGTCGACTCGATCCCCGCCGCCACCAGCTGGACCAGGACCTGCACCGCGACCTCGTGCGTCATGTCTGCGTCGTCGACCAGTCGGGCGAGGTCTCCGAGCACCGAGGCCGGTCGCGTGGCCCGCGCTTCTGCGAGCGCGCCGGAGAGGTACTCGATCAGTTCCCCGACCGATCGGACCGAGTCGTCGAGCTCGTCGGCCGAGACCATCCCGTCCAGCATCCGAGTGCTGGCGAACGCCCAGCGGCACAGCCTGTCGACGTCCTGTCGGGGCAGACCCATGAGGGTGGCGACGACCGAGGCCGGGAGGCGTTCGGCGATGTCCTTGACCCAGTCGATGCCACCGTCCCGGTGGCCCTCCGCCCACAGTTCGCGCAGTCGGGTGTCGATGACCGGTCTCCAGGCTCGGAGCTTGCGCGGGGTGATCGACGGCATGACCAGCGTCCGGTGGGCCCGGTGGATCTCACCGTCCGCGGTGGCCAGCACGTGCACGGGGGACCCGAGTTCGGCGACGGGGAATCCGGTGACTTCCCCGTCCGGCGCCACCACCATCGTCGCGGTGAGGTTGGAGGAGAAGTCCTCGACCCGGGCCGTCGCCTCCACCATGAGGTCCCAGGACCGGACCGCGTAGAACGACGAGTCCCCGATCCGCTCGATCCCCGGCGACACACGTGACGGATCGAGGAGGCCCATGACGTCGCCCGCGCTCTGCATGCCTGCCACCCTCGCGCACGAGCCCGTGCCGCACGGTGGATTCGGGGACACAGCGGCGTCGGGGCCGCTGTTCTCAGGCCACGGGAGCGGTGGCGTTCCTGCGGCTTCCGCCGAGCAGCACCAGCCCCACCCCACTGCCCAGGGAGACCGCGGCACTGATCAGGAGCAGCGTCCCGAGCCCGACTGTCGGGATCACGGTGCCCGCGATCGCCGGTGCGACGACGGAGCTCACGGCGCCCACGACCAGGCATGCGGTGAACGCCGCTCCCGCGCGGTCCGGCACCCGCTCGGCGGTCCACACCGCCAGCACCGCCGAACCGGTCATGTACCCCACACCGAAGACGCACGCCGAGACCACGGTGGCGAGGAGGGAATCACCGGCCGCGCCCAGCAACACCAACGCCAGGGCCACGGTCATCAGGCACATCGCGGCGACCCGGGTGCTGCCCCACCGCCCCGCCATGGCGCCGGTGGCCAGCGCCACCAGGCCGCTGGCGCCGATCAGGACGTAGAGGACCGGAACCGCGAGTGCGGGCAGGTCGGTGCCGCCGAGGACGTCCGCGGCGTAGGTGAAGTAGATGACGACGACGGCGAAGTAGACGACCGAGTAGCCGGCGGGGACCGGGAGGGCCCTGGCCGGCGCGGCGACATTCCGCTGGCCGCGTGGGCGTCCGGTCGGGTCGGTGCGCGGCACGAGGAGGAGGTTGAGGACCGCCGCGAGCACGGCTGCCACCGCGACGCCGGCCCACACCAGACGCCACGTCGTGTGGGTGGCGAGCACCGCCACCCCACCCAGCGCGATAAGCCCGGCGCCGGTGCCGGTGGTGATCATCGCCAGGGCCCTGGACTGCAGGCGTGGGGCCACCGTCCGGGTCACGATGTCGGAGTACGGCGCCCATACCCAGCCGCCCGCACTGCCACACAACACCGCTCCCGCCGCGAGGAGCCCGGGCGACTGCGCGACCACCACGATCACCGCACCCAATGCGCCACAGACCCCGCCGACCGTGGTGGGCGCACGCGCACCGCGACGCGCCGCCAGCGGACCCGCGAGGACCAGACCGGTGAGGAAACCGGTGAACGTGGCGCTGGCGATGAGCCCCAGCACCAGTTCCGAGACCCCGAGCTCCTGTCGGATGTCCGGAAGCGTCAGTCCGTAGACGTACCGCGCCATACCGAAGGCCACACCGACGACCGCCGCCCCGGCGATCCCGATCCGGGTCGCGGAGGAGGCCACCTCAGCCACGGTGCCGACCTCGGTCAGACCACGCGCGGCCCACCCCGGTCAGACCTCGCGCGCCATCGCCCGGCCCGCCTTCATCCCCGAGAAGATGCAGCCACCGAGGAAGGTGCCCTCGAGCGAGTTGTACCCGTGGACCCCTCCGCCGCCGAACCCGGCGACCTCCCCGGCCGCGTACAGGCCGGGGAAGGGTTCACCGTCGGGCCGCAGGCACTGGGAGTCCAGGGTGGTCTCGATCCCACCCAGCGTCTTGCGGGTCATGAGGTGCACCTTGACCGCGATCAGCGGGCCACCGGAGCCGGCGGCGGACCCCGAGCCGACGCCAGAGTCCGCGAGGAGCTTGTGCGGCTTGGCGATGCGGGTGAGCTTGTCGGTGAGCACCCGACGCGAGTTGTGGATGGCCTGCACCTGCGCGTCCTTGGCGAAGGGGTTGTCCATCTGTCCGTCCATGGCCAGGACGAACTCGCGTACCTTCTCCACCTCGAGCTCGGGCTCTCCTTCGCGGACCAACTCGTTCATCCCCGTCACCAGCTCCTCCAGGGAATCGGCCACCACCCAGTCCACGCCCTTCTCGGCGAACTCGCCCACCGAGGGCGGCAGCCCCTTCTTGGCGCGGGACAGGAACTTCTTGACCACCTTGTCGGTCATCTCCGGGTTCTGTTCGGAGCCCGAGAGCACGAACTCCTTCTCCGCGATGGCCGAGTCCAGGATGAACCAGGAGTGGTCGTACCCGGTCCGGCGGATGGCCTCGACGGACGCGGTGGTGTGGAAGCCCGGGAACAGCGGCACCGGCATCCGCGCGCCCGTGGCGTCCAGCCACAGCGTCGACGGGCCCGGGATGATGCGGATGGCGTGCGAGGGCCAGATGGGGGCGAAGTTGGCGACCCCCTCGGTGTAGTGCCACATCCGGTCGCGGTTGATGAGGTTCGCCCCGGCCGTGCCCGAGATCTCGAGCATGCGGCCGTCGACGTGCTCCGGGACCCCCAGGATGAGGTCTCCGGGCGCGTCGCCCAGGCGGTCCGACGGCCAGTACCGGCGCACGAGGTCCGGGTTGCCGCCGATCCCGCCCGAGGACACGAGCACCGCGCCGCCCCGGAACTCGAAGGTCCCCGTCTCCTCGCGGGGGGAGGACACGCCCCGGTCCAGATCGCACGGGACGAGGGTGGCGCCGCGGACGCCCACGGCCCGCCCGTCCTCGACGACGATCTCGTCGACGCGGTGGCGCACCGCGAATC
>NZ_JAALEC010000309.1:0-4127 GCF_014145205.1 Dietzia sp. DQ11-44 | reverse complement strand
GGCGGCCGTGCGGACCGGCTCCTCGAAGACGCGCACCACCTCGGGCCCGGTACCCCAGGTCACGTGGAATCGCGGGACGGAGTTGCCGTGGCCTCCCACGTCCCCGCCACCGCGCTCCGCCCAGCCGACGGTGGGGATGATCTTGAGCCCCAGCTCGTTCAGGTACGTGCGCTTCTCCCCTGCCGCGAACTCCACGTACGCCCGCGCCCACCGCCGGGGCCAGTGGTCCTCGGGCCGGTCGAAGGCCGCCGAACCGAGCCAGTCTCGCCACGCCAGGTCCAGCGAGTCGTGGATGCCGATGCGCCGCTGCTCGGGGGTGTCCACCATGAACAGGCCACCGAGCGACCAGTAGGCCTGTCCGCCCAGGTTCTTCTCGTTCTCCTGGTCCACCACGAGGACCTTCTTGCCCGCTCGGCTCGCCTCGTAGGTGGCGACCAGCCCCGCCAGGCCGTGGCCCACCACGATGATGTCGGGCGTGAACCCGGGCTCGGGTGCCGGCAGCGGCCCGGCGTTGGCGGCGGTCGAGGTGGACGGCGGGGCGTACGAGGGGTACTCGGGGTGGACGGGCCGGGCCTCCCCGGCGGTACGGGCGGGACGGGACGCGGAGTTGGTCATGGGTCCAGTGTGCCGGGTCACTCCAACAGATGACGCAGATACCGCTCCGGGGCCGCGAGATACCGGCGGTGGTGGTCCACCATCGCCAGGTCCTCCCAGCGACTGCGGTGCATCCCGTCCTCCGACAGCTCGTACACCGCGGCCCCCGGCACGGAGGCCAGGATCGGGGAGTGGGTGGCCATGAGCACCTGTGCCCCCCGTCGGTCGGCCAGCTCGAGCAACTGCGCGACCAGGCGGAGCTGGGCGTCGAAGGACAGTCCCGCCTCGGGCTCGTCCAACACGAACAACCCGCCGCCGGAGAACCGGGAGGAGTCCACCAGGTCCCAGAACGCCTCGCCGTGACTGCGCGCGTGGAAGTCCTGACCCGGCCCCGACGACTGCAGGTAGGTGAACAACCCGTGCATGGTCTCGGCCCGCACGAAGTAGCCCCACCGCGGCGCCCCGCCCCCGCGCACCAACCGCAGCGCCTCGTGCAACGGGGACTCCGACGCCCACGTGGAGTTCCGGGCCCCGGTGGACCCGCCCTCGGCGTTCAGGCCGAACGCCATGGCCACGGCCTCGACGATCGTGGACTTGCCGGACCCGTTCTCCCCCACCAGGACGGTGAGGTCGTCGAGCTCCAGCCCGTCCCGCACGAGATCGGCCACCGCGGGTACCGAATACGGCCACGCCCCGGACGACGCGACGAGGCCGGGGTCCACCGCGACGCGAACCAGCGGACGCGGGTCCAGCACGCCGTCTCGACTCACGCGGCCACGGTACCGTGGCCGACATGCGGATCCACCAGATGAACTGCGGGACGTTCGCCGGACGGGTCCCGACCCGCGTACTGCTGGTGGAGGCCCCGGAGGGTCTGGTGCTGGTGGACACCGGCATCGGGCTCCACGACATCGCCGACCCCGCCGCCCGGCTGGGTCCCTCACGACACGCGATGCGCCCCCGACTCGACCCGTCCGAGACCGCCTACCGGCGCATCGAGGCCATGGGGTTCGACCCCCGCGAGGTGCGCCACATCGTGCTCACCCACATGGATTTCGACCACATCGGCGGGCTCGCCGACTTCCCCGGGGCGGAAGTACACGTGGCCTCCGAGGCCCTGACGTGGGCGGTGCGCACCCCGCGCTGGATCGAGCGGCGTCGCTACCGCCGCGCCCAGTGGGCGCACGGCCCGGCGTTCACCGAGTACACCTACGGGACCGACCGGTGGGAGGGCTTCCGTGTGCATCCCCTGGACCACGTGCTCGAGGGGATGGCCCTGGTCGATCTGCCGGGCCACACCGTGGGGCACGCCGGCGTCCTGGTCCCCGGCGATCCGCGGGACCCCGGCGAGGTCGACGTCCTGCACGCCGGGGACGCGTTCTACCTGCGCGGTCAGATCGACCCGTCGGTCGGCTACCCGAGGGCGATCGCTGTCGCCGAACGTGCCCTGTCGCTGGTCCCGTCGGCCGTCGAGTTGACCCACGAGCGCCTCGCGGCACTGGCCGGGCGCCGCGTCGGGGACCTGCGGGTGGTGTGCGCCCACGACCCGACGGGTCCGGGAGGCGTCCCGGGATGAGGATCCGGGACACCGCCTGGACTCCCGCCGCGCGCACCGACCCGGACCGGGATCTGCCGGCGCGGGCCACGGCGTTGGCGGACCTCATGCGGGGCCGGAGGGCGACGATCCTCACCGGGGCGGGGATCTCCACCCCCTCCGGGATCCCCGACTACCGCGGACCGGACTCCCCCGCCCGGACCCCCATGACCTTCCAGGAGTTCGTCGGGGACCCCGGGTACCGCCGCCACTACTGGGCCCGCAACCACCTGGGTTGGCGACACATGGAGGCCGCGCGGCCCAACGCGGCCCACGCGCTGGTGGCCGACTGGGAACGCCGGGGCCTGGTCAGCGGCGTCATCACCCAGAACGTGGACCTGCTCCACCTCAAGGCCGGCAGTCGCCGGCTCGTGGACCTGCACGGCAGCTACGCCGTGGTCACCTGTCTCGACTGTGGCCTGCGCCAGAGCAGATGGGCTCTGCACGAGGATCTCGACCGTCTCAACCCCGGCTTCGCGGAGCGGGTCGCCACTCGCGGTGCCATCGAGGTCGCCCCGGACGCCGATGCGGTCCTCGACGACACCGCGGACTTCCGCATGGTGGACTGCCGCCGCTGCTCGGGCGTGCTCAAGCCCGACATCGTCTACTTCGGGGAGAACGTCCCGGCGCACCGGGTGGCGGAGGCCAACGCCCTGGTCGACGGGTCCGACCTCGTCGTCGTCGTGGGGTCCTCCCTCACCGTCCGGTCGGGATACCGGTTCGTGCGGCGCGCGGTGACCACCGGCACCCCCGTGGCCGTGGTCAACCGCGGCCACACCCGGGCGCACGCCGAAGCCACGCTGACGGTCGACGGCGACTGCATCGAGGTGTTGGCCCTCGTCGACCGGGCCCTGTAGGCGAACTGCGCGAGCAGAGCGGCAGACTGCAGGGATGAGCACAGACCTGACCCCCGACGCCGCTCTGCAGCGGCTACTCGACGGAAACCGCCGCTACGTCGACGGTGCGGGCCTGCACGCCCACCAGGACCCCGCACGCCGCGCCGAACTCACCGGCCAGCAGCACCCCTTCGGGATGGTCTTCGGCTGCGCCGACTCGCGGGTGCCCGCCGAGGTCGTCTTCGACCAGGGCCTCGGCGACCTGTTCGTCATCCGCAACGCCGGCCACATCGTGGACCCGTCGGTACTGGGCTCGATCGAGTTCGGTGTGGACGTGCTGGGCATCCCGCTGACGCTGGTGCTCGGGCACACCTCGTGCGGCGCCGTGGGCGCGGCGATCAACGCCGTCGACACGCACACCACCCCGTCGGGATATTTGCGCGACGTGGTGGAGCGGATCGCCCCGGCCGTGTTCGAGGCCCGGCGGGACCCCGCGGCCGGATACGAGGACGTGGTGATCGAGAACGTGCGCCAGGCGGTCACGGCGATCCGCGAGAAGTCCTCGGCGGTGGACCGCGCGATCTCCCGGGGACGCACCGCGATCGTCGGGGCGCTGTACAACCTCGCCGAGGGCACGGTCACCCCGGTCCATACCGAGGGCAGGATCGACCTCTAGAGAGCCGGAGCGTCGTCAGCGCGCCACAGGATCACCACAGCGCCCTCATCACAGCGCAATCATCCCAGCGCCATCATCCCAGCGCCATCATCACAGCGCCATCATCACAGCGCCACCAGGTCGTCGGCGTGCACGAGAGGACGACCCTGGCCCGTGGTGCCGGTGCCGGACGCGCGTTCGGCCAGCCGGGAGCGCACCTCGATCGAGTCGTACTGGGCGATCCCCCTGGCGACGGTGTCGCCGGCGGTGTCGCGCATCTCGATCACGTCGCCGAAGTGGAACAGCCCGTCGACGCCGGTCACCCCCGCCAGGAGCAGCGACCGCCGGGAGCCGGTGACGGCACGCACCGCGCCGTCGTCCAGGATCACCGCACCCCGCGCGTCGGCGGCGTGGCGGACCCAGAACCGCCGCGCGGTCATCCGCTCGG
>NZ_JAALEC010000308.1:0-1389 GCF_014145205.1 Dietzia sp. DQ11-44 | reverse complement strand
CCGGGCCCGTCGGCGACCCGGGCCCGGCCACAGTACGCTCGTCCCGCGTTCACCCCGGTGTTCCCGGGAGGTCGTCCGGGGACGGTAGAACTGCGCTATGCGTATGACCGTGTTCGGGACCGGGTATCTGGGGACCACCCATGCCGCCTGTATGGCCGAGTTGGGTCACGAGGTGCTGGGTGTGGATGTGGACGAGGCGAAGATCGAGCGCCTGCGGGCCGGTGAGGTGCCGTTCTACGAGCCGGGGTTGCCGGAGATCCTGAGGCGGCAGGTGGAGGCCGGTCGGGTGCGGTTCACCACGGATTATGCCGAGGCCGCGGAGTTCGCGGACCTGCACTTCATCGGGGTGGGTACCCCGCAGCGCAAGGGGGAGTTCGCGGCCGACACCTCGTATGTGGAGGACGTGGTGGCCCGGTTGGCGCCGCTGTTGACCGCGGATGCGGTGCTGGTGGGCAAGTCGACGGTGCCGGTGGGGACGGCGGCGCGGTTGCAGGAGATCGCCGACTGGCACGCCCCCGCCGGGGTGCACGTCGAGGTGGCGTGGAACCCGGAGTTCCTGCGGGAGGGTTTCGCGGTGGCCGACACGCTCACGCCGGATCGGATCGTGATCGGGGTGCGTGAGCCGGGTGGGCCGGTCGAGGAGACGGTGCGCGGGGCGTACGCGCCGATCCTGGACTCGGACCCGTGTCCGGTGATCGTGACGGACCTGGCGACCGCCGAGTTGGTCAAGGTCAGCGCGAACGCGTTCCTGGCGACCAAGATCAGCTTCATCAACGCGGTGTCGGAGGTGTGTGAGGCGGCGGGCGCGGATGTGACGGTGTTGGCGGACGCGATCGGGATGGATCCGCGGATCGGTCGGCGCTTCCTGGGTGCCGGTCTGGGCTTCGGTGGGGGGTGCCTGCCCAAGGACATCCGGGCGTTCATGGCCCGCGCCGGGGAGTTGGGTGCCGATCAGGCGATGTCGTTCCTGCGGGAGGTCGACTCGATCAACATGCGGCGCCGGGAGCGGATGGTCGATCTGGCGACCGAGGCGTGCGGGGGGATGCTGATCGGCAAGACGATCGCGGTGCTGGGGGCGGCGTTCAAGCCGGACTCCGATGACGTGCGCGACTCCCCGGCGTTGAACGTGGCCGGGATGCTGTCCCTCAAGGGGGCGCAGGCGGTGGTGTACGACCCGCAGGCGCTGGACAACGCGCGGGCCCTGTTCCCGACGCTCGCGTACGCCGACTCGGCGATCGAGGCGTGTGAGGGTGCGGACGTGGTGCTGGTGGCCACCGAGTGGGCCGAGTTCCTCGAGTTGGACCCGGCGGCCGTGACGGCGGTGGCGCGCGGGCGGATCATGCTGGACGGCCGCAACTGCATGCCCGCCGACGACTGGCGCGCCGCCGG
>NZ_JAALEC010000031.1:0-3487 GCF_014145205.1 Dietzia sp. DQ11-44 | reverse complement strand
GGAGTCGGCCGTACCGGCCTGGCCGCCGTGCAGGGCGTCGGCGGCCAGGTCGGCGTGCAGGGTCCCGTACCGGGGGAACGCCAGACGCCCGACCGACACACCCCGGTCGGTGAGCTCACCGACCAGGGCGGTCGTCAGGGTGTTCTTGCCCGCGCCGTCGAGCCCCTCGACGACGACCAGACGCGCGACCACGGGATCGGATCAGTACCGGTAGTGGTCGGGCTTGTACGGGCCCTCGACGTCCACACCGATGTACTCGGCCTGGTCCTTGGCGAGCGTGGTGAGCGATCCACCGAGTGCCTCGACGTGCAGGCGCGCGACCTTCTCGTCGAGGATCTTGGGCAGCAGGTGGACGCCGATCGGGTACTGGTCGGCCTTGCTGAACAGCTCGATCTGGGCGATCACCTGGTCGGAGAAGCTGTTGGACATCACGAACGACGGGTGGCCGGTGGCGTTGCCGAGGTTGAGCAGACGCCCCTCCGACAGCACGATGATCGAGCGGCCGTCGGAGTCGAAGACGAACTCGTCGACCTGCGGCTTGATGTTGATGCGGGTGACGTCCGCCGCGGACTCCAGTCCGGCCATGTCGATCTCGTTGTCGAAGTGGCCGATGTTGCCCAGGATCGCCTTGTTCTTCATCCGCTTCATGTGGTCGAAGGTGATGATGTCCTTGTTGCCGGTGGCCGTGATGATGATGTCGGCCGCCTCGATGGCCTCGTCCACGGTCACCACGTCGAAGCCGTCCATGAGGGCCTGCAGCGCGTTGATCGGGTCGATCTCGGTGACCTGGACGCGCGCGCCCTGGCCGGCGAGGGCCTCGGCGCACCCCTTGCCCACGTCGCCGTAACCGCACACCAGGGCCTTCTTGCCGCCGATGAGGGCGTCGGTGCCGCGGTTGATGCCGTCCAGCAACGAGTGGCGGGTGCCGTACTTGTTGTCGAACTTGCTCTTGGTGACCGCGTCGTTGACGTTGATCGCCGGGAACGGCAGCACACCCTCGGCGTGGAAGTGGTACAGGCGGTGTACGCCGGTGGTGGTCTCCTCGGTGACGCCCTGGACCGACTCGGCGATGGCCGTGTACTTGCCCGGGTGGGCCGGCACGGACTCGCGCAGCAGCGCGTGGAAGACCTTCTCCTCCGCCGACCAGGCGGGGTCGTCCGACGGCACGGCCCCGGCCTGCTCGAACTCCTTGCCCTTGATCACGAGCATGGTGGCGTCGCCACCGTCGTCGAGGATCATGTTGGGATCGGTGCCGGGCCAGGTCATGATCTGCTCCGTGCACCACCAGTACTCGGCGAGCGTCTCGCCCTTCCACGCGAACACCGGCACGCCGGACGGGGCCTCGGGCGTGCCCTCCGGGCCCACGACGACGGCGGCGGCCGCCTCGTCCTGCGTGGAGAAGATGTTGCACGAGGCCCACCGGACCTCCGCGCCCAGCGCGGTCAGCGTCTCGATCAACACGGCGGTCTGCACCGTCATGTGGATGGACCCGGCGATCCGGGCCCCCGCCAGCGGCTGCTCCGCCCCGTACTCCTCGCGCAGCGCCATGAGGCCGGGCATCTCGTGCTCGGCCAGACGGATCTGCTTGCGGCCCGCCTCCGCCAGCGACAGATCCGCCACCTTGAACTCGACACCGTTGACGGACTGCACGTGCAGATCAGCGGACATGTGTGCGACCAGCTCCTCGTAGTTCGGAAAAGACTTCCGCACCACACTAGCGGGGAGCTCTACCGCTACGCCGTCCCCGTCTCCGGACCGCCGACCCGGGTGCGGAAGACGGTGGCCCCGTCGGCGCCCTCCAGCTCCACCACCGGCGTCGAGGCGGGGACCCACACCGCGTGGCCGGGCCCCAGCGTCTCCGTGGTCCCGTTCTCCGACACGCACACCCGGCCGGAGGTACACAACAGGACCTCCGGGCCGTCGGTCCGGTAGGTGACGGGGCCGGTGCCGGCGGGGAGCACGATGCGCGAGAGCGCGAAGTCGGGCTCGGGCGTGGGGTAGTCCACCTCCCCGGGGATCCCGCGATCGGCGGGGACCGGCCGCACCGTGGGGTCCGCGAGCGGGTCGAACGCGAGCACCCGCATCAGCTCCGGGACGTCGACGTGCTTGGGTGTCAGGCCCCCGCGCAGGACGTTGTCCGAGTTGGCCATGACCTCCACCCCGACTCCGCGGAGATAGGCGTGGAGCTGACCGGGGCCCAGGTACACGGCCTGTCCCGGCCGGAGCACCACCCTGTTGAGCAGCAGGGCACCCAGGACACCGGGATCCGTGGGGTACCGCTCGGCGAGCTCGACCACGGTCGTGGCCTCGTTCGACCACTCGCCGGAGACACCCTCCGCGGTGAGGTACCCCACGGCGCCGGTGACCAGGTCCGCCACCACCGTCTCCAACGCCATGTGCGGCATCGTCACGACGGTGGTGAACACCGCACGGAGGCCCTCCGCGTCCGGCTGGCCGTCCAGCATGTCGCGGTAGGGGCGCAGGGCCGGCACGTCGAGGGCGTCGAACAACGCCACGGTACGGGGCACGGGGCGGAATCCGACCAGCGCGTGGAACTCGGTCAGGGCCACCAGGATCTCGGGCTTGTGGTTGGTGTCGCGGTAGTTGCGATCCGGGGCGTGGACGGCGATCCCCCGCGCGTCCTCGGCGGCGAAACCCTCCCTCGCCCTCTCCGGGGACGGGTGCGCCTGCAGGGAGAGCGCCTGCTCGGCGGACAGGAGCTTGACCAGGAACGGCAGTCCGCCCCCGTGTTCCGCGGCCACCCGCGCCCCGAGCTCTCCCTCGGGGTCGGCGGCGATCCGCGCGTCCAACCCCCGCCCGTCGGCGCAGAGCGACGAGCCGGAGTCGTGGGCGCCGAACCAGTGCTCGGCCACCGGGTGCGGTGCCGGGGAGTGGGTTCCGCACAACTCGGGGAGCGCTGTCCGCGAGCCCCATGCGTACGCCTGGACGACCGGGGTGAGAGCGACCACGGTTCTAGAGCCCCCCCACCAGCAGGTACGCGGCGGAGAGCTCGGTCCGTGCCATGAGCGCGGCCACCTTTCCGCTCAACGGGGCCGGTGTGGCACCGACCGTGTCCCGACCACGATCGGAGATCCACTCGACGTCCGCGAGCGGGCCCGCGGCCAGGCGGACGAATTCCTCGTCCGCGCTGAGCACCATACCGAGGTGCCGGATGGTCCTGTCCTCGCGTTCACCGTCGAGCTGGTCGTCGTGGAACAGACTCGCGAGGGGGTCCACGGCGGGCAGCCCTCGGGCGCGCTCGGCCTGCGACCGGACGGCGTCGGTGACGGAGGAGGTCGCCGTGACCCGGCCGGCGTCGCAGAACGCGGCCACCGCCCTGTCGCAGTAGGCCGCGGACAACGGATCCGAGTGGATCCAGACGAGCGGGTCCGAACCGGCGACCGCGGTGGCGAGGAGCTTGGCCGGGTTGACGGGGGTGGCGAGATCGGGCCCCAGGCCCTCGAGTTCGACGTCGACGGCGTCCGCG
>NZ_JAALEC010000307.1:0-3251 GCF_014145205.1 Dietzia sp. DQ11-44 | reverse complement strand
CCGGCGGCGCCGGCGGGCGGTGGCGCGATTACCGCAGCACCTCGATCACGCCAGCACCTCGATCACGCCAGGTCCGCGCTCACCCGGTACGGGGCTCCCGTGGCGGCGGCGACCTGCTCGAGGGTCACCCCGTCGACGATCTCCACCAGGGTCAGCCCGTCTGCGTCGCGGTCGAACACCCCGAGTTCCGTGATGATCCGGTCCACGCAGCCCAGGCCCGTGAGCGGCAGCGAGATCTCGGAGACGATCTTGGACGAGCCGTCCTTGGCCACCTGGTCCATCACCACGACGATGCGGCGGGCCCCCACCACGAGGTCCATCGCGCCGCCCATGCCCTTGACCATCGCGCCGGGCACCATCCAGTTGGCGATGTCACCGGCCGGGTTGACCTCCATCGCCCCCAGGATCGCCACGTCGATCTTGCCCGAGCGGATCATCCCGAAGCTCATCGCGGAGTCGAAGATCGACGAGCCGGGGAGCGTGGTGACGGTCTCCTTGCCGGCGTTGATCAGGTCCGGGTCGACGTCGTCCGGGTGTGGGTAGGGGCCGATCCCGAGCAGTCCGTTCTCCGACTGCAGGGTGACGTTGACGTCCTCGGGGACGTAGTTGGGCACCAGCGTCGGGAGCCCGATACCGAGGTTCACGTACTGGCCGTCCGACAGTTCGAGGGCCGCGCGGGCGGCCATCGCCTTGCGGTCGCGTCCGATCCTGCTCATCAGCGCTGTCCTTCCGAGGGCGGGTTGGTGGTGGTCTTCTCGATCCACTTGGTCTGCTCCACCTGCTGCGCGGTGAGCTCCACCAGGCGGTGCACGAAGATGCCTGGCAGGTGGATGTCGTCGGGGGCCAGCTCGCCGACCTCGACGATCTTCTCCGCCTCGACGATGCACACCCGGCCGGCCATGGCGGCCAACGGTGAGAAGTTGCGTGCGGTGAGGTTGAACCGCAGGTTGCCGCTGCGGTCCGCGACCGCAGCCCGCACCAGCGAGAAGTCGGCCTCGATGGCCTGCTCGAGCACGTAGGTCTCGCCCCGGATCTCCCGGGTCTCCTTGGGCGGCGAGGCCACCGCGACGCCGCCCTCGGAGTCGTACTTCCACGGCATCCCGCCGTCGGCCACGTAGGTGCCCACGCCGGTCCGCGTGTAGAACGCCCCGATCCCGGAGCCGCCCGCGCGCATCCGCTCGGCGAGGGTGCCCTGCGGCGTCAACTCGACCTCGAGCTCACCGGACAGGTACTGGCGGGCGAACTCCTTGTTCTCGCCCACGTACGACGAGACGATGCGCCGGAGCTTCCCGGTCTCCAGGAGCATGCCGAGGCCCTTGCCGTCGACCCCGGCGTTGTTGGAGAAGACCTCGAAGTCGCCGACGTCGCGGGACGCGAGGGCCTCGATGACGACCTGGGGGATCCCGCACAGCCCGAATCCGCCGGCGGCGATCGACGCCCCGTCCGGGATGTCCGCGACGGCCTCCGCCGCTGTCATGATCTTGCTGGACATACACGTCCTCCTTGGGTGTGTGGGCCGTCAGGCGATGCCGAGGATCTCGATCGCCGTCTTGCGCATGTCGACCTTGCGGACCTTGCCTGTGACCGTCATGGGGAACTCGTCCACCACGTGGACGTACTTCGGGATCTTGTGGCGCGCGAGCTTGCCGGTGGCGAAATCGCGGACCTCGTCGGCCGTGAGGTCGTCGCGCCCGGGCTTGAGCCGGACCCACGCCATGAGCTCCTCGCCGTACTTGGGATCCGGCACCCCGATCACCTGGGCGTCGAGGATGTCGGGGTGCGTGTAGAGGAACTCCTCGACCTCGCGCGGATAGATGTTCTCGCCGCCGCGGATCACCATGTCCTTGATCCGGCCGGTGATCTTGACGTAACCGTCGGAGTCCATCTCCCCGATGTCCCCGGTGTGCATCCACCCGTCGGCGTCGAGGGCCTCCGCGGTCTTCTCCGGCTCGTTCCAGTACCCGATCATCACGCTGTACCCCTTGGTACAGAACTCCCCCGCCTCGCCGCGCGGCAGGGTCTCACCCGACTCCGGGTCGACGATCTTGATCTCCAGGTGCTGGCCGACCCGCCCCACGGTGGAGACGCGGCGGTCCAACGAGTCGTCGGCCCGGGTCTGGGTGGACACCGGGGAGGTCTCGGTCATGCCGTAACAGATCGAGACCTCCTCCATGTTCATCTGGTCGATCACCTGACGCATGGTCGCCTCCGGGCACGGCGACCCCGCCATGATCCCGGTCCGCAGGGACGACAGGTCGTAGGAGTCGAAGTCCTCGAGCGCGAGCTCGGCGATGAACATCGTCGGCACGCCGTACAGGCTCGTGCACTTCTCCTGCGCCACCGCCCGCAGCGAGGCGGCGGGGTCGAACGCCGGCGCGGGGATCACCATGCACGACCCGTGGGTGGTGCACGCGAGGTTGCCCATCACCATGCCGAAGCAGTGGTAGAAGGGCACCGGGATGCAGACCCGGTCCACCTCCGAGTAGTTGATCGTCTCGCCCACGAAGAACCCGTTGTTGAGGATGTTGGTGTGCGAGAGGGTGGCGCCCTTGGGGAACCCGGTCGTGCCCGACGTGTACTGGATGTTGATGGGGTCGCCGGCGCCGAGACCGGCGCGGATCCCGGCCAGCTCCTCCGGGTCGGTGGGCCCCGACATCATCGACTCCCACTCCTCGTCGCCGAACAGCACGACGACCTCGAGGTCCGGGCAGCTCGGCTGGACCTGCGAGAGCATGCCGGTGTAGTCCGAGTCCTTGAACTGGGGCGCCGCGACCACGGCCTTGATCCCGGCCTGCTTGAGCACGTACTCCAGCTCGTGGACGCGGTAGGAGGGGTTGATGTTGACCAGCACCGCCCCGATCTCGGCGGTGGCGTACTGGATCATCACCCACTCCCAGCGGTTGGGGGACCAGATCCCCACGCGGTCGCCGGTCCGGATCCCGAGCCGGAGCAGGCCCGAGGCCAGGCGACGGACGTCGGCGTGGAACTCCGTGTAGGTCCACCGGCGTCCGGCCTGCACGTCGACGAGGGCGTCGCGGTCGCCGAAGCGCTCGACCGTGGCGGCCAGGTTGTCGGCGATCGTCTGCGTGAGCAGCGGGACGTCGGCGTCCCCACGGGTGTGGGACAGGGCGGGGTCCAGTGGGGTGGAATCGAGATCGGTGGTGGTCATCTCGGTGCTCCTTGAGGGTGGGATCGGACGGCCCACGAAGTGGGGGTTGCAGTGTCGGGTGGCGGCGTGTCGGGTGGCGGCG
>NZ_JAALEC010000306.1:0-7014 GCF_014145205.1 Dietzia sp. DQ11-44 | reverse complement strand
CACGCGGGCGCCTCTGCCCTCGTGCGTCCCGCCCGGGTGCGCCCCGCTCAGCCCCGCCAGGGCGCGATCGGGTTGCCCTGCCAGCGGGTGCCCGGGGGGATACGGTCGCCGCGCATGACGAGCGACGCCGGGCCCACGGTGGAGCCGTCGCCGATCGAGGACGCCGGGAGGGTCACACAGTGGCAGCCCAGGGTCGCGCCGTCGGCCATGTCCACCCGGTCGATCTGCATGATGCGGTCGTGGAACAGGTGGGTCTGCACCACGCAGCCGCGGTTGACGGTGACGGCGTCGCCCAGGGAGACCAGGTCGGCCTCGGGGAGCCAGTAGGACTCGCACCACACACCCCGGCCGATGCGCGACCCGAGCAGCCGCAGCATGACGGTGAGGATCGGGGTGCCGGAGGCGGGGCGGGCCATCCAGGGCGCGGCGAGGAGTTCGACGAACGAGTCGGCGACCTCGTTGCGCCACACGAAGGAGGACCACAGGGGTTGTTCGCCCGCGCGGATCCTGCCCACCAGGAGCCACTTGGCCAGCACCGAGACGAACAGGGCCACGAGTCCGGCGTACGCGAGGGTGACCCCGGAGGCCAGCGCCGCGACGCCGAAACCCCATTCCCGGTGGATCTCCTGCATCACGACCAGGACGCTGACCAGCAGCAGGAACGAGAGCCACACGGGGACCAGGCGCAGGGTCTCCCAGGCGCCGCGGGCCACCTTGAGGCGCCGGGGCGGCTGGTAGGTGCGCACATCGCTCTCGCCGTCGGTCACGGCCCTGGGCAATTTCTGCGGCGGTGAACCGAGCCACGAGGTGCCCTTCTTGGCCTTCTGCGGCGCGGAGGACAGCACGGCGACCAGCCCGCGCGCGGGGACCTTGCGGCCGGCGGACGCGATTCCGGAGTTGCCCAGGAACGCGCGTTTGCCGACCTGCGCCTGCTCCAACCGCATCCAGCCCGATCCCAGTTCGTACGGCGCGACCATCGTGTCGTCGGCGAGGAACGCCCCGTCCCGGACGGTGGTGAGCGAGGGGATGAGCAGGACGGTCGAGGCCTCCACGTCCTTGCCGATCCGCGCGCCCAGCGCCCGGAGCCACATCGGGGTGAGCATCGAGGCGTAGAGCGGGTACAGCCAGTTCCGCGAGGCGTCCATGATGCGCTCGCTGCACCAGGCCTGCCACGCGATGCGCGAGTGAACCGGGTGGAACCCCTCCTCGAGGCCCACCGAGAGCGCACGGACCGACACCAGCGTGAGCGCGGCGAACAACGCGAGCGCGAGCAGCGTCCCGGGGACCGACCACAGGGTGGTACTCAGGAACAGCTGGCCGGGGGTCGTGGCGTCCCGCGCCCCCCAGGCCACCACCGCGAGTCCGGCGGCCAGGGCGAGTAGCGGCATCGCGCCGAGGGCCACCGCCGAGAGCTGGTAGATCACGCTCCACACGCGACTGCGGGGTGCGGGTTCGGCCGGCCAGCTCGAGCCCCGCTTGCCCCGCTTGAGGGCGGGTGAGCCCGCGTAGCGCTTCCCGGCCTTGACGGTGCCCACCACGGCGGACCCGATCTCCACGTGCGCGCCGCTGCCGACCACCGCGCCGGGCAGCAGTGTGGACCGGGCTCCCACCACCGCGTTCTCGCCGATCGCCACGGCTCCGATGTGCAGGACGTCGCCGTCGATCCAGTGCCCGGCCAGGTCGACCTCGGGCTCGATGGAGGCTCCGTCGCCCACGGTCAGCAGCCCGGTGACGGGGGGCAGGGTGTGCATGTCCACGCCGTGGCCGATCGACGCGCCGAGAAGCCGCGCGAACGGTGTGAGCCAGCCGGCGCCCTCGAGGTTGGCGACGCCGGAGGCCTCGACCAGCCGTTCGGCCGCCCAGAGGCGAAGGTGCACCGAGCCGCCCCGCGGATAGGTGCCCGGGGTGACCCCGGCCATGAGGACCCGGCAGAGGAGCCCCGTCACCACCGTGCGGCCCGCGGGCAACAGCAGCAACACCGCGAGTATCCCGAGCACCCACCACGAGACCGGGCGCGCCCAGGGCACCCCCACGGAGGCGGCGACGTTGTTGGCGATCCCCAGCCAGGTGAGCCACTGCAGCCCGGTGATCGTCAGCAGCGGGAGGGTCGCCAGGACCTGCACCGTCTGCGCGCCGCGGCCGACGGGCCTGACGTGTCGCGGCTCCACGGCGGCCACCGGCTCGAGCTCGTCGAGATACTCCGCGAAGTCGCCCAGGCGCGGGCGGTCATAGATGTCCCCCACGGTGACGCCGGGAAAGCGCTCCCGGACCGCCACCACCACGTGGGCGGCGGCGAGCGAGCCGCCCCCCAGGGCGAAGAAGTCCTCGTCCACCCCGGAGACGTCGGCGCCGAGGGCCGAGGACCACAGTTCGGCCACCCACGCATCGGTGCCGTCCAGCTCGGTCTCGGCGGCCGAGGTCTGCGCGAGGGGCCACGGCAGGGCCGCGCGGTCGACCTTCCCCGACGTGCGGGTGGGCAGCTCGTCGACCAGGGTCAACCGGGGGACCACACCCGCCGGCAGGCGGTCGCGCAGGATCCCGGCGGCGTCGGCGAGGTCGAAGTGCCCGGGGTCGTCGGCCACGAGGTAGGCCACGAGCACGGACTGGCCCGCGTCGGTCTTCTTGACCGCGGCGGCTCCGGCGTTCACTCCCGGCAGGGCGGACACCGCGGTGTCGACCTCGCCCAGCTCGAGACGGCGTCCACCGATCTTGACCTGGTCGTCCACGCGGCCGGTGAAGTACAGGCCGTCGGCCTCGAGGCGCACGACGTCGCCGGACCGGTAGGCGCGCTCCCACCCGAGGGTCTCCATGGGCGCGTACTTCTCGGCGTCCTTGTCCGGGTCGAGGTATCGGGCCAGTCCGACGCCACCGATCACCAGCTCGCCGGACTCGCCGTAGCCGACAGGCAGTCCCGTGGCGTCGACCACGGCCAGGTCCCATCCGTCCAGCGGCAGGCCGATCGAGACCTCACCCCTGCCGTCCAGCGGCGCCGCGCACGCCACCACGGTGGCCTCGGTCGGCCCGTAGGTGTTCCAGACCTCCCGGCCGTCTCCCGCGAGTCGCGCGGCGAGCTCGGGCGGGCAGGCCTCGCCGCCGAGGATCACCAGGCGGATGTCGGCGAGCATCTCCTCCGGCCATATCGAGGCCAGGGTCGGGACGGTGGAGATCACCGTGATCCCGCGGTCGCGCAGCCACGGGCCCAGGTCGAGCCCGGACTTGACGATCGACCGGGGCGCGGGCACCAGGCACGCCCCGTGTGCCCAGGCCAGCCACATCTCCTCGCAGGAGGCGTCGAACGCCACGGACAACCCCGCCAGCACCCGGTCGCCCGGGCCGAGCGGGGCGCCGGTGAGGAAGATCCGCGATTCGGCGTCCACGAACGCGGCCGCGCTGCGGTGGGTCACCGCCACACCCTTCGGCAGGCCGGTGGTGCCGGAGGTGAAGATGATCCAGCAGTCGTCGTCGACGGTGGGGGCCCGGTGTCGCGACGGGTCGGCCGGACGTCCGGGGTCGGTGACCCGCATCCCCTGGGCGGTGTAGACGGCCGCCACCTGCGCCTGCCCGAACACCAGCTCGGCGCGGTCGGCCGGATCGTCCACGTCCACGGGGACGTACGCCGCCCCGGCGGCGAGGGTCGACAGGATCGCCAGGTACAACTCGACGCCGCCGGAGGGCATGTGGATGCCCACCCGGTCGCCCGCCCCGACCCCCTGCTGCTGCATCCAGCGCGCCGAGGTGTGGATCTCCTCCCACACCTCGCGGTAGCTCAACACGCGCGCTCCGTCGTCGAGGCACGGGGCGTCCGGGTGACCCTGGGCCGCGGAGCCCAGAACGTCCAGCAATGTCCGGGGGCTCGGGGCCTGTGAGCTGCGAAGATACTGCTCAGGGATGGTGTGCACGTGCGGATGCTATCCCGGCCGGGTGAACTTCCCCCCACAGCGTGGGTGGAACTGGTTCTATTAACTCATGTCAGAATCTCTCCAGGGCAAGACCGTCGTGATCGTGGGAGCGGGGCCCGGTTTCGGGCGGACCCTCGCCCTGCGGGCAGCCGAACAGGGGGCGACCGTCGTCGTGGCCGCCCGCACCGCCTCCCGGCTCGACGGGATCGTCGACGAGGTCCGTGCCGCCGGTGGCACCGCGATCGCCGCCGCGGTGGACGCCACGGAGGCCGACTCCGTGCGGGCGTTGCGCGAGACCGTCGCCCAGCACACCGATGCGGTCCACGGCCTGGTCTACAGCGCGTTCGCCGTACCCAGCATGAAGCCGCTGGCCCAGACCGACCACGAGCAGATCTCGCGGGGGATCGACCTCTCGGTCCTCGGCGCGCTCCGCACCACCCAGGAGTTCACCCCGTTGCTCGAGGCGGGCGCGGAGACCCCGGACGCGGAGCAGATCGACGCCGCGCCCGCGAGCAGCTCCGTGGTGATGATGGCCTCGGCCGTCATCCACCATTCCCGCGAGCGCTACGCCGGCTACAAGATCGCCAAGACCGCCCTCGTCGCGCTGGGGCATTCCCTGGCCACCGAGCTCGGACCGCGTGGGATCCGCGTCAACACCGTGGCGCCCGGGTACATCTACGGCGAGACCCTCAAGGGGTACTTCGAACACCTGGCGGGCAAGTACGGCGGGACCGTGGAGGACGTCTACGCCCACACCGCCGAGAAGATGGACCTGCGCCGCCTGCCCGGCGAGCGCGAGATCGTCGACCCGGTGGTGTTCCTGCTCTCGGACGCCGCGTCGGCGATCACCGGCCAGACCCTCACCGTGGACTGCGGCGAGTTCCACACCTGAGGGCGAGTTCCACAGCTGAGTCCGCGCCCGCTCCCGCGTCCCCACCCCGAGGCGCGGTTCAGGGTCGGATTCGGGGTCCGTCCCGGATGTGGCGGACGCTGCGGGGGAGGAGACTGGAGGTCATCGGGGAGAGGTCCCCGGCCACCAATTTCCGACGACGACGAGGTGACACGTCATGACCTACCCTTCAGACTCCCAGCCCAGGCGACTGGCCAGGTCCGAGGACCGCTGGATCGGGGGCGTGTGCGGCGGACTGGCCGACTACTTCGGGCTGGACCCGGTGTTGGTCCGCGTCCTGTTCGTGGCCTCGCTGCTGCTGCCCGGGCCGCAGGTGCTGCTCTACGTGATCCTGTGGTTCGTCATGCCTGACGCCCGCGCCTGAGGAGGCCATGGCAGGCTGAGCGCATGAGCACTCCAGACACCTCAGCCGCGCCCGGTCAGTACTCCTCCGTCCGCATCGAGAAGGGGGTCCGGGACCCGTTCGTCGCGCAGGTGACGCTGATCGGGCCCGGCCCCCACAACGGTATGGGGCCCGACTTCTGGGCGGAGATGCCCCGTGTGATGGCGGAACTCGACGCCGATCCGGAGGTCCGCGCCGCCGTCATCGCCGGTGAGGGCCGGAACTTCTCCTACGGGTTGGATCTGATGGCGATGATGCCGCAGTTCATGGACTTCCTGCCCCAGGACAAGACCCCGGACGCCTCTCGTAACGAGCGGATCCTGGACTTCGTGGAGAACATGCGCCGCGCCATCGACTCGGTGGCGTCGGCCAAGACCCCGACTGTCGCGGCGGTCCAGGGCCGCTGCATCGGGGGCGCCGTGGACCTGATCTCCGCGTGCGACGTCCGCCACGGTGCCGCCGATTCCTCCTACTCGATCCGCGAGGTCAAGGTGGGGATCGTGGCCGACATGGGGTCGCTCGCGCGGCTGCCCCACATCATCGGCCAGGGGCTGACCCGGGAGCTCGCCCTGACCGGACGGGACATCGACGCGGAGACCGCCCTGCGCTACGGGCTGGTCACCCACGTGGCCGAGGACGCCGCCGGCGTGTTGGACTCGGCGCACGCCACCGCCGCCGAGATCGCGGGCAACCCCCCGCTCGTCGTCCGCGGGACCCGCGAGGTGTTGAACCGCGGCATCGAGGGACAGATCTACGAGAACAACCGCTACGTGGCCACGTGGAACGCGGGCTTCCTCGCCTCCGCCGACATGATGGAGGCCATCTCGGCGACGCTGGAGAAGCGCGAGGCCAGGTTCACCGGCCGCTGAGCCCCGGCGCAGACCGCCCGGCACACCCGGCCTCCTGCATCGACAAGAGCGTTCCGCACACCCGCCTCTCGGGCGATGTGTGCGGAACGCTCTTCGCGTCGTTGTGGAACGGGATGCGGCGGGCCGGGGTCAGCCGCGGTTGGGCTCGGCCTTCTCCTCGGGATGCGTGCCGTAGTTCTCGATCCCCTCGGCCACGAGCTTCTCGCCGTGGGCCTTGTCCCGCCACTCGCCGGGGGTGACGTGCTTGCCCGGCTCGAGGTCCTTGTAGTGGAGGAAGAAGTGCTCGATCGCCTTGAGCTCGTACTCCGGGACGTCGTTCACGTCCTGGATGTGCTCCCACCGCGGGTCCAGGGCCGGCACGCACAGCAGCTTGTCGTCGCCGCCGGCCTCGTCCGACATCGTGTAGACGCCCACGACGCGGGAGTTGACGATCACGCCGGGGTACACCGACTCGTCGAGCAGGACCAGCGCGTCGCACGGGTCGCCGTCGTCGGCCAGGGTGTGGTCGATGTAGCCGTAGTCGGCCGGGTAGCCCATCGAGGTGAACAGGAACCGGTCGAGGTAGATCTTCCCGGTCTCGTGGTGGATCTCGTACTTGTTGCGCGAGCCCTTGGGGATCTCGATGGTCACTTCGACGGACACTGGCGTACCTCGCTGATCGGCGTTCTCGGGACCCCGGACGCGCGCCCGGGAATTCGCGTCGAGTGTAGTAGGCCGGTGCGGCACCGGGGGCGCTCGTCGTCAGGTCGCCCGCTAGCGTGGGTGGTTGATGGCCGCTGCCCGGTCGGGTGCGGGGTGAGGCGAGTCCGGGAGGGTGGGGGTCGGTGACCGAACGGCGCGTGTGGCGGGGGCGGGGCCCGGCGTGGCGGATCGGGGTCGTCCTCGTCACCGTCGCGCTGCTGGTGGCGGGCCTCGTGGTGGCGGCACTCCTCACCGATGTCGAGGGGGAGCTGC
>NZ_JAALEC010000305.1:0-5116 GCF_014145205.1 Dietzia sp. DQ11-44 | reverse complement strand
GCCGGCCCGCCCCGACGGGGCCGGCGGATGGACTCTCTCCGGCCGGGTCCGCACCGCCCACCTGGCCGACCTCGCAGGCGCTCCCGCGCTCGCCGTGGTCCCGGAGGGAGCCGGGGCCGACGACCCCGTGGAGATCGTCGACTGGATCTGACCGGCCGGCGGTCAGCGCTTGCGGTTGCGGATCTTCTCCGCGAACTCGCGGGCCTTGCGCTGGTTCTCCGGCTTGGACGCCTCACGCTTGACCACCTCGGCGGCCTTGAGCGCGACGCCGGTCCGCAGGGCATTTCTCAGGAAAGCCATAGTGCACCTCTGTTCTCGGGGGAGCGCCAGTGTAGGCACAGTATCAGCCCGCCGCGACCGGGCGGCGCAGGAGGTACACGTCCATCACCCAGCCGTGCTCCGCGCGGAGCCGCTCACGATTGCCCCGCAGCTCGCCGAGGACGTCGCCGACCCTGCCCGCGAGCAGGCACTCTCCCGCATCGCCGAGGTTGCCGCCCCACCAGATGTGCCAGTCGGCCAGGTCCTCCAGCGGCAGGTCCGCGTTGAGCATCACCACCACGTTGTCCGCTCCGCCGGCGACGACCTCCGCCAGACGCCGGCCGGTGGTCACGGTGACCGTCCCGCCGATCTCGTGCAGGACCAGCCGGTGACGCGCCGCCAACACCTGTAGAGCGGAGATGCCGGGGATCACCTCGACGGCGAAGTCGAGCCGGCCACGGGCGAGGATCCGGTCGACGATCCGCAGCGTGGAGTCGTAGAAGGCGGGGTCGCCCCATACGGGCACCGCCACGTCGCCGGGCCGGTCCGCCAGCACCCGCTCCCACGCCAGGGACCGGGCCTCGTGCCAGTCCAGGACCACGCCGCGGTACCCGACGTGGGAGGAGGTCGACCGCGACGAGCGGTCCCGCTCCGGATCGGCGACCCCCACCAGCTCGACGCCCGGCGCGTGGCGGGCGAGTAGCTGCCGACGGAGATCGACCAAGGGGTCTGAGGCCCCCTTCACCGCGGCCACGGCGTAGGCGGACTCCCGCAGGGCCGTGATCGCCTCCACCGTGATCTGGTCCGGCCCCCCGGAGCCGATCCCCACCACCCGCACCCGGCGGCGCGGGGTGCCGCCGGCCTCCCCGGCCGGGAGGCGGGACACCCGGTCAGTCACCGTGGGTGTCCTCGAGGTCGCCCTCGACGTCCAGGTAGACCTGCCGCATCCGGTCCATGATCTCGGCGTCCGGCTCGGCCCACAACCCGCGGTCGGCGGCCTCGGAGAGCCGCTCGATCATCCCGCGCAACGCCCACGGGTTGGACCGCCGCAGGAACTCCTGGTTGGTCTGGTCCAGCACGTACTCCCTGGCCAGCGTGTCGTACATCCAGTCGTGCACGACCCCTGCGGTGGCGTCGAACCCGAAGAGGTAGTCCACCGTCGCGGCCAGCTCGAAGGCCCCCTTGTAGCCGTGCCGCTGCATGGCCGCGATCCACCGGGGGTTGACCACGCGAGCCCGGAACACCCGGACCGTCTCCTCCGCGAGCGACCGGGTGCGGATGGCGTCCGGCGTGGTGGAGTCCCCCACGTAGGCGCGGGGTTCGGCGCCGGTGAGCGCTCGCACGGTCGCGATCATCCCGCCGTGGTACTGGAAGTAGTCGTCCGAGTCGGCGATGTCGTGCTCGCGGGTGTCGATGTTCTTGGCGGCCACCGCGATGCGCCGGTAGTTGGTGCGCATGTCGTCCGCGGCCGGGACGCCGTCCAGGTCGCGGCCGTAGGCGAAGCCGCCCCACCGGGTGTAGACCTCGGCCAGGTCCCGGTCGTCCCGCCAGTTGCCGGCCTCGATGGTCTGCAGGATCCCGGCGCCGTACGACCCCGGCGCGGAGCCGAAGATGCGGGTGGTCGCACGACGGTGGTCCGAGTGCTCGGCCAGGTCCGCGCGAGTGTGGGCGGCGACATAGTTCTGCTCGGCGGGTTCGTCGAGGTCCGCCACCATCCGGACGGCGTCGTCGAGCATGGTGATGACGTGCGGGAAGGCGTCCCGGAAGAAGCCCGAGATGCGGACCGTCACGTCCACGCGCGGGCGACCGAGCTCGGCGGCCGGGACCACCTCGAGACCGTTGACCCGGCGGGAGGCCTCGTCCCACTCCGGGCGGACGCCGAGCAGGGCCAGGACCTCGGCCACGTCGTCGCCCGAGGTCCGCATGGCCGAGGTGCCCCAGATCGACAGTCCCACCGAGCTCGGGTACTCGCCGGTCTCCGCCACGTGGCGGTCCAGCAGGGAGTCGGCCATCGCCTGGCCGGTCTCCCAGGCCAGCCGGGACGGGATCGCCCGAGGGTCCACGGTGTAGAAGTTGCGGCCGGTCGGCAGCACGTTGACCAGGCCGCGCAGGGGCGAACCGGACGGTCCGGCGGGCACGAACCCGCCGTCCAGGGCGTGCATCACCGCATCCAGCTCGTCGACGGTGGCGGCCAGACGCGGCACCACCTCGCGGGCGGCGAACTCCAGGACGCGGCCGACCTCGTCGTCGTCATCCAGACCCGCGGCGGTCAGGACCTGCGGCACCGCCGTGAGGTCCCACCCGCGGGCGTCCATGTCCTCGACCAGCGCCCGGGCCCGGGCCTCCACGCGGTCGACCTCCTGGGTCGGGGCGTCCTCCCCCAGCCCGAGGGCGCGGCGCAAACCGGGAACTGCGCCGAACTCGCCGCCCCACACCTGCGAGGCGCGCAGGATGGCGAGCACCAGGTTTACCCGGGCCTCGCCGTCCGGCGCCTGACCCAGCACGTGGAGTCCGTCGCGGATCTGGACGTCCTTGATCTCGCAGAGCCACCCGTCGACGTGGAGCAGGAAGTCGTCGAACTCCTCGTCCCCGGGCTGCTGCTCCAGGCCCAGGTCCTCGTGCATGTGCGCCGACCGCATGAGGGTCCAGATCTGCGCGCGGATGGCCGGCAGCTTGGCCGGGTCCATGGACGCGATGTTGCCGTACTCGTCCAGCAGCTGCTCGAGGCGGGCGATGTCGCCGTAGGACTCGGCGCGGGCCATCGGCGGCACCAGGTGGTCGACGATCGTGGCGTGGGCGCGGCGCTTGGCCTGGGCGCCCTCCCCGGGGTCGTTGACCAGGAACGGGTAGATCAACGGCATGTCGGCGATCGCCGCGTCGGTCGCACACGCGGCCGACAGCGCGGCGTTCTTGCCCGGCAGCCACTCCAGCGAACCGTGCTTGCCGATGTGGACCAGCGCGTGGGCGCCGAAACCCCGCGCGAGCCACCGATAGGCGGCCAGATAGTGGTGCGAGGGCGCCAGCTCGGGATCGTGATAGATCGCCACCGGGTTCTCACCGAACCCGCGGGGCGGCTGGATCAGCAGGACGACATTGCCGGCCTGGATGGTGGCCAGGACGATCTCGCCGGCGTCGTTGACGAACAGCTGACCGGGCGCCTGCCCCCAGGCCTCGACCATCTCCGAGCGCAGCGACTCGGGCAGGTCCGCCGCCCACGTGAGGTAGTCGTCGGTGGAGATCCGTACGTGACTGTCGGTGAGCTGGGCGTTCGTCAGCCACTCCTCGTCCTGTCCGCCCGCGGCGATCAGGGCGTGGATCAGGGCGTCGCCGGCGGCGGTGTCGTCGGCGTAGGTGCTGTCGGTGCCACTGTCGGCGACGTCGAGGAACCGGGCGATCGGGCTGTCGTCGGGGCCCAGGTCGTAACCCTCGTCGCGCATCCGGCGCAGCAGTCGGATGGTCGAGACGGGGGTGTCCAGGCCGACCGCGTTGCCGATCCGGGAGTGCTTGGTCGGGTAGGCCGAGAGCACCAGGGCGATCCGGCGGTCCGCCGCGGGCACATGACGCAGCCGGGCGTGCGAGACCGCGATCCCCGCGACGCGGGCGCAGCGTTCGGGGTCGGCGACGTAGCGAGGCAGCCCGTCGGCGTCGATCTCCTTGAAGGAGAACGGCGCGGTGATGATCCGGCCGTCGAACTCGGGGATCGCGATCTGGTTGGCCGAGTCCAGCGGGTTGACGCCGTCGTCGGAGGCCGCCCAGTCCTCGCGGCTCCACGTCAGGCACAGTCCCTGCAGGACCGGGATGTCGAGCGTGGCGATCCGTTCGACGTCCCACGTCTCGTCCTCGCCGCCCGCGCTCACCGCGCCCGGCGTGGTCCCGCCGGCGGCCAGGACCGTGACGATCAGCGCGTCGAGCGTCCCGAGTGCGTCGAACAGCTCGTCGGGCGCCGATCGCAGGGACCCGGCGAACACGGGCACGCCGACGGCCTGCCCGGTGGCGTCGATGGCGTCGGCGAGCGAATGGGCGAACCCGGAGTTCCCGCTCACCTCGTGCGCCCGGTAGTAGAGCACTCCCACGCGGGGAACGCGCCGCGACTGGTCCACGCGGGGAACGCCCGGCGACTGGTCAGTTCCGCTCACGTTCTCCCAGGTCCCGTTCCGGGAATCGCGTCGTATGTGACCACTCGCCGGGGAGTCGGGGGAATCGGCGGCACCCGGCCGCGGCGGCATCCCCCACACCGGGACGCTCTCCGGGGGCGCGAACCCGGTCCCGGTGAGCAGCACGGTGTCCGACAGGAAGGCGTGGAGCTGGGCGAGGTTCCGCTCGCCGCCCTCGGCCAGGTAGCGGTGGGCCTCGGCCGCGATGCCGATCGGGACGGTGGAGAGCTCCATCAGGTCGGCGTCCGGGGCCTGCTCGCCTCCCAGGACGACCACCGGCCGCCCCGAGGCCATGACCGCGGCGAACCCGGGCTCCCACGACCGCCGCGACCCGAGGATCCGGACCACCACCAGGTCGGCGCCGTCGAGCAGACCGGGCAGATCCGCCTCGACGTCCAGGCGGGACGGGTTGCCGAGCGTCCAGTCCGCCCCGGAGGCCCGCGCGGAGAGCAGGTCCGTGTCGGAGGTGGACAGCAGGGTGATGCGCGGTGGCTGGCTCGAGTGCCGAGGCGGTGCCGTGTCCTCCGGTGATGCCGTGTTCTCCGGCGATGCCGCGTCATCTGATGGTGCCGAGGCGTCCTCAGGGGACGCCGAACGCCGGTCATGGCGCATGTTCTTCTCCAAACCCTCGTGGAACATGACGCCGTGGCCGGTCTCCTGGCTTTCGCATCGACGCCGCGCGACCGACCTTCCCGGGCCTGGGC
>NZ_JAALEC010000304.1:0-1902 GCF_014145205.1 Dietzia sp. DQ11-44 | reverse complement strand
CGGTTCCACCTGTGGCTGGAACACCGCTTCGGGGCCACCCACCTGCTGGACATCGACGATCTCCCCGGCGCCGGGGACCATGGCGCGGTCGACGGTGTGTCGGAGTCGGACCTCACGGCGTTGCAGCAGGCCTTCGAATCGTCGCGATGGGCCCGACAGACACCCGAGGCGGTGGAGGTGCCGTTCGAGGTCGGACTCGGGGAGCATCTGCTGCGTGGCCGCATGGACGCGGTGTTCGCGGACGGGGACGACTGGATCGTCGTCGACTGGAAGACCGGGCGGGTCCCTGGCCCCTGGGAGATGCCCGCGGTCTCGCTCCAGTTGGCGGTCTACCGCTACGCGTGGGCGAGAGTCCTCTCCGCCAGGCTCGGACGACCGGTCGAACTCCACAGGGTCCGGGCCGCCTTCCACTACGTCCGCGCCGGGAGGACCGTCGAACCGGCCGATCTCCCCGACGCGGAGGAGCTGCTCCGACTCCTCTCCACCGGACCGGGGAGAGGCCGGTTGTTGTCCGACGGTGACCGATAGGCCACGATGGTCCCGGTGACCCCGATGATCGACGGCGGTCCCGTCCCGGAACGGAGCTGCCGATGGTGAGGAAGCGCGCACTCGCGTCCCGTGTCCGCAGCAGCGACCCCTTGGACGAGAGCCCCGACCACATCCTCGTGGGCGTGGTGAGCATCCCCGCGAACGCCGAGAGCCCGTGGCGGCTCATCGGCAAGCGCGTCCTGATGGCCGTGCTCACGCTGGCCCTGGCGGCCCTCGTGGTGTATCTCGATCAGGAGGGGTATGAAGGCGGCGGTGGGGCCGACGGCCGGATCACGGTCGTCGACGCCTTCTACTACGCCACCGTCTCCCTCTCGACCACGGGTTACGGGGACATCTCCCCGATCACCCAGCAGGCGCGGCTGCTGAACGCCATTCTGATCACGCCGCTGCGCGTGCTCTTCCTGATCCTGCTCGTCGGTACCACCCTGTCGGTGCTCACCGAGCAGTCCCGTCAGGCCCTCAGGATCCAGCGTTGGAGGAACCTCGTGCGTAACCACACCGTCGTCGTCGGCTACGGCACCAAGGGAAGGTCGGCCGTCGCGGCGATGCTCGCCGACGAGATCGCCCCCGACGACATCGTCGTGGTCGACACCGACCCCCAGGCACTCAGGTCCGCGGCCGCCCGCGGACTGGTCACCGTCCAGGGCTCGGCCACCCGGTCGGACGTCCTCAAGCTCGCGGGCGTCACCCGCGCCGCGGCCGTGGTGGTGGCGACCAACTCCGACGACACCGCGGTGCTGGTCACGCTGACCGCGCGCGAGCTGGCGCCCAACGCCAAGATCGTCGCCACCGTTCGTGAGTCGGACAACAAGCATCTGCTGAAGCAGTCGGGCGCGGACTCCGTGGTGGTCTCCGCCGAGACGGCCGGGCGCCTGCTCGGCCTGGCGACCATCACCCCGACCGTCGTGGGGATGATGGAGGACCTGCTGACCCCCGACGAGGGGTTCTCCATCGCCGAACGGCGCGTGGAGGAGTCCGAGGTCGGCGGCTCGCCGCGCCATCTGGCCGAGCTCGTCCTGGGAGTGGTCCGCAAGGGTCAGCTGATCAAGGTCAACGAACCCGAGGCGGACGCCCTGGAGACCGGGGACCGCCTGCTCTACATCAAGATGGTCTCGGGCTGAGACCAGGGCCGGCGACGCGGGCGGTCCGGGTGGCCGCGGCGTCCGCCGGGCTGGCACGCTGACCGCTCCCTCAAGATCTGCGAGAAGGAACCCCGACCATGCCGCTGGACTTCAGCCTCGACTCCGACCCCGTGCTGTCCGTCGCCGCGCCCGACCGGGCCGCGCCGCTCAGGCAGGACGTCGACGGTCTGTCGCGGGGATGGGCCACCGCGCGGGTGCTGCGGGTCGACCG
>NZ_JAALEC010000303.1:0-1691 GCF_014145205.1 Dietzia sp. DQ11-44 | reverse complement strand
CAGAGGGCTGCCACCTCACCGACGGCGACGGCAACCGCCTGCTCGACTTCACCTCCCAGCTGGTCAACACCAACATCGGCCACCAGCACCCCGTGGTGGTCAAGGCGATCCAGGACCAGGCCGCCGAGCTGTGCACCATCAACCCCGCGCACGCCAACGCCGCCCGCGCCGAGGCCGCCCGGCTGGTCGCCGAGGTCGCACCCGCCGGCATGAACCGCGTGTTCTTCACCAACGCCGGCACCGAGGCCGTCGAGCACGCCGTCCGCATGGCGCGCCGCCACACCGGTCGGCACAAGACCCTCTCGGCGTTCCGCAGCTACCACGGCGCCACCACCACCTCGATGAACCTCACCGGTGACGCCCGCCGCTGGGCCAACGACCACGGCAACACCGGCGCCGTGCACTTCCACGCGCCCTACCTGTACCGGTCGCAGTTCTACGCCGAGAACGAGAAGCAGGAGTGCGACCGCGCGCTCGAGCACCTGGACTCGCTCATCGCGCTGGAGGGCCCGGACCACTTCGCGGCCCTGATCATCGAGTCGGTGCCCGGCACGGTCGGGATCATGGTGCCGCCGGCCGACTACCTGCGCGGTGTGCGGGAGATCTGCGACAAGTACGGGATCGTCATGATCTGTGACGAGGTCATGTCCGGCTTCGGGCGCACCGGCGCCTGGCTGGCCCTGGACAACTTCCGGTCCGGAGACGACGACTGGGCCCCCGACCTCATCACCTTTGCCAAGGGTTCCAACTCCGGCTACGTCCCCCTGGGCGGGGTGATCCTGCACGACCGGATCGCCGCCTCCTTCGAGACCACCCCCTACACCGGTGGCCTGACCTACGCCGGGCACCCGCTGGCCTGCGCCTCCGTGGTGGCCACGATCAACCTGATGCGTGACGAGAAGATCGTCGAGAACGCCCGCACGATCGGCGAGGACGTGATCGGCCCGCGCCTGCGCGAGCTCGCACGGACGCACCCGTCGATCGGCGAGGTCCGCGGCCTGGGAGTGTTCTGGGCCGTGGAGATGGTGGCCGACCGCGAGACACGCGAGCCCCTCGCCCCCTACGGTGGGACATCGGAGGCCATGGCCAGGACCTTCGCCGCCGCCAAGTCCGACGGCGTGCTGTTGTTCATGAATTACAACCGATTCCACATCGTTCCGCCCTGCATCATCACGGCCGACGAGGCGAACGCGGGGCTCGATATCTTCGACCGCGCACTCGATGTGGCCGATTCCTATGTGGGGAGCTGACCGGACATGGCGCTGATACTGGGCCTGATCGTCAACGCCGTCGCCCTGTGGGTGGCGACTCTGATCGTGCCGGGGATCTCCCTGTACGAGACCGCGGGTGTCGCCGACATTGACGCCGGCGCCATCGACAATGAGGTGAGCGTGCCGACTATCGCGGCGCTGCTCATCGTGGCCGTGGTGTTCACGCTGATCAACGCGGTGATCAAGCCGATCGTGCAGCTGCTGTCGCTGCCGCTGACCATCCTCACGCTGGGGCTGTTCCTGCTGGTGATCAACGCGCTGATGCTCATGCTCACCAGCTGGGTCACCACGACGTTCCAGCTGTTCGGTGCCGAGTACCTGGTGAGCGGGTTCTGGGCGGCGTTCTTCGGGGCGATCGTGATCGGCCTGGTCAACTGGGTGCTGGGCATGGTGCTCCCCACGCGCGCCCGGGACTGAGGT
>NZ_JAALEC010000302.1:0-1425 GCF_014145205.1 Dietzia sp. DQ11-44 | reverse complement strand
AGAGCGTTCCGCACACATCCGCCGAGCTTGGAGGCAGGTGTGCGGAACGCTCTTTTCGATGGGAGAGGTGGGTCCGTCAGACGACGCTCAGGAGCCGAAGGCGGCCGAGGAGATCGCGTTCGGGGACCAGCCGCGCGCGGCGGTGTCGCGGATGAACTGCATCTGCGGGTAGAACGAGTTGCCCGGGCAGGCGGTCCCGCCCCAGTCGCGGTGGCCCGAGACGGCCGGCATGTTGCGCGTGGCACCGCCCTGCGGGTTGCGGTAGGTGATGCCGCCCCGCGGGTTGATGCCCGTGGCCGAACAGAGGGCACGAACGCAGTCGATGGTCGCGCCCACGGCAGCGGGGGTCGGCGGCGCTCCGGTGAAGTCGCCCAGCACGCAGATCCCGATATTGCCGTTGTTGACGCCGCCCGTGTGGCCCGCGGTGACCACCGGGGGAGCGATGCCGGCGACCGGAGGCACCTGGAAGACCGGGGTCCCGCCGACGGTTCCGCCGCGGCCCTGGTAGATCCGGCCCTCCGGGTCGATGAGCAGGTGGTACCCGACGTCGCCCCAGCCCAGTGTGTTGGCGTGGTAGTTGTAGATCGCGCGCACACTCGCGGCGCGGTCCGGTCCCACGGGCGAGGCCGTGTGGTGGATCGTGATCGCCTGCGCCGGGTGGAACTGCGGTGCCCAGCGGTTCCCCGAGACGTCACCGGCGCCCCATGCCGCCCGCGGGATGATCGGCAGGCCGAGCGTTCCGACGCTGCCCAGGCTGTAGTTGCGCGGTGCAGCCCGGCCGTCGTCGAACGCGGTGGCACGGGCGCCGGCGGGAGCGTCGACCTCGTAACCCACGGACCCCTGCGGCGCGGCGACGAGATCGGACGCGGGAGTGCTGCCGCTGTCCGGGGCGGAGTCCATCGCCTCGAGCGGGAGCCAGTCGCCCACCGAGCCGTCGGGGAACGCGAACCGGATCCGGCCGGCGATCTCCTCGGCGCTGGGGAAAGTGACCCCCACGTAGCCGAGAGGGCCGTTCGGCTGGATCATCCCGCTGCCGGTCGGGACCGACTTGAGCAGGTCCTGGGCCATGCCGAGGGAACCGGTGTCGAACGGGTTGGCCCCGGCGAGGGGGCCACGGACGGAGGAGGCGACTGCGACGCCCACCCCGACTGACGCGGCGGTGAGAAACCCACGGCGTGAAACGGGCATAAGGGTGTACTCCAGACTTGTACTGCAGAAACTGACGCCTGGCATATCGGCGCGATCGACGGCCACATTACGCGCTCGGCGTAACCAAATCGAGACCTACGTTACCGAAGTGATACATGTGGCGAGTGAGGTTCATGAGGCGTATCCGGAGCCTCTACTAGGGGGAATCGGCGGGCCCGACGCCGGGCCACGGGCCTACTCGGTCACTGGCCACGCGCGCCCGGGCCCCACTCGGTC
>NZ_JAALEC010000301.1:0-5656 GCF_014145205.1 Dietzia sp. DQ11-44 | reverse complement strand
GTCGCCCGGCGCGGGCGGCCCCGTGGGGCCCTCGATCCGGGTGCCGAGCGCGGTGAGCGCCCCGATCATCAGGTCGGTGTCCCGGCTGCGCAACGTCCCGCTCAACCGGGCGGGGGCGTCGGCCAGCGCGGCCAGGACCAGGGCGCGGTTGGTCAGCGACTTGGACCCGGGTACGGGGACGACGGCGTCCACGGGCGTGCCGGCGACGGGGGCGTTCCAATGACTCACCTGGTCATTGTCGCGCATCGACCCCGATCCCGCCCGGTCCGGGTGGGAGGATGGACCGCATGTGTGGACGGTTCTCCCTCTCCTCGGATCCGGCGCGACTCGCCGTGGAGCTCGATGCCGTCGACGAGGCGTCCTCGCCGCCACCGGGGTTGTGGCCCGACCGGGGCCCGGTCTCCCCGAGGTTCAACATCGCGCCCACCACCACCGTCCCCGCCCTCGTCCTGGACGCCCCGCGCGAACGCCTCGACGATCCCGCCGGCCCCCGACGGATCCTGCGTGCCATGCGCTGGGGCCTGGTGCCGTCCTGGGCCAGGGACCCGGGCAGGCTGCCCACCCTGTTCAACGCGCGGGTCGAGACGGCGTTCGAGAAGCCCTCCTTCCGTACCGCCGTCGCGCGGCGCCACTGCGTGGTCCCGATGGACGGCTGGTACGAGTGGGTCCCGGGGGAGCCGGCGACGCCCGGCGGCAGGGCGGGCCCCAAGCAGCCGTTCCACATGAGCCTGCCCGGCGACGAGGGGCTGCTCATGGCGGGGCTGTGGGAGGCCCGGCGTGACCCCGGCGACCAGACCGTCACGCAGTTGTCGTGCACGATCCTCACCACCGAGGCGCTCGGACCGCTGCGCCGCGTCCACGACCGCATGCCGCTCGTGGTGCACCCGTCCGTGGTCTCCGACTGGCTCGACCCCTCCGTGATCGGTGACCCGAGGGCCCTGGTCGACGGCGCGGGCGGCGACCTGGGGCAGTGGGCCGACTCGGTGGAGATCAGGCCGGTCTCACGCGCGGTCTCCAACGTCAGGAACGAGGGCCCGGAACTGGTCCGGCCGGTGGACCCGTCCGCCGGGATGCTCTTCTAGCACGGCGTCACCGGGCGGCGATCGACGCCGCCGTGGCTCCCGTGAGGCCGACGAGGTCCGCGGGTGCCAGTTCGATCTCCCACCCCCGACGGCCGGCGCTGCACAGGATCGTGGGGTGATCCCACGCGGAGCTGTCGACCACGGTCGCCAGCGACCTCTTCTGCCCGAGGGGGGACACTCCGCCGACCACGTACCCGGTGGCCTTCTCCGCGACGTCGACGGGGGCGAGCGAGGCCTTCCCGGAGGACAGCGCGGCGGCCGCCGCCTTGAGGTCGAGCATCGCCGTGACCGGCAGGACCGCGACAGCCAGCGGGATCCGGGTGCCCGCCGGGGGGCGGGCGGTGGCGAGCACCAGGGTCTTGAACACCCTGGCGGCGTCGATCCCGAGTCGCTCGCCCATGACGCGGGCGGCCTCGTCGCCGAACGCGCCGTTTCCCGCGTCGTAGGTGTGCACCTCGTGGTCGACCCCGGCGGACCGGAGTGCGGCGAGGGCGGGGGTCGCCGCCGAGTCGGACTTCCCGTGTCCCGTGCGCTTACGGCTCATCCTGCCCAGCCTAGTGACGGCACCGGCCGGAATAGCGTGACCGTGGACGGCGTTGAGGAGAGCAGGTACCCGGGACTGTCCCCGGGATCGGGAGAGGAGGGTGCGATGCGGACCGCGGTCCTCGACGCCCCCGGCGTGCGGATAGACTCCGGGTCATCGACAGGTGAGGAGTACCGGTTGCCGACCGAGTTGCAGCCCGACGAGTCCGACCAACGCGCCGAACAGTTCGAGGAGTTGGCCATGCCGCTCCTCGATCAGTTGTACGGTGCCGCGCTGCGGATGACCCGCAACCCGGCCGATGCGGAGGACCTGGTGCAGGAGGCGTACGCGAAGGCGTACGCGGGTTTCCACTCCTTCAAGCCCGGGACCAACTTCCGGGCCTGGATGCACCGCATCCTCACCAACGCGTACATCAACCACTACCGCAAGCGGCAGCGCCAACCCGCCCAGTATCCGACCGAGGAGATCACGGACTGGCAGCTGGCGGCGGCGGCGGAGCACACCTCCACCGGCCTGCGCTCGGCGGAGGTCGAGGCGATGGAACTGCTGCCGGACGACGAGATCCGGTCCGCGCTCGCCCAGCTCCCCGAGGAGTTCCGGATGGCCGTGTACTACGCGGACGTCCAGGACCTGCCGTACAAGGAGATCGCCGAGATCATGGACACCCCGTTGGGGACCGTGATGTCACGCCTCCACCGAGGACGCAAGCAGCTCCGCGAGCTGCTCCGGGACGTGGCGACCGAGCGTGGCTTCGGTCGTGACAGGACGGAGGGCGCGAAGTGACGAGGGAACACGACCCGCGGCTCGACCAGATCGACTGTGAGGCCGCCCGGCGCGACCTGTCCCTGCTGGTGGACCTCGAGTGCGACGACGCCTGTCGTTCGAGGCTCGAGCATCACCTCGCCGGGTGTCCGCCCTGCCGTGAACTCTTCCTCTCGGAGCGGCGGCTCAAGGCCAAGTTGTCCCGCTCGTGTTGCGAGAAGGCGCCGTCGGGGTTGAGGGAACGACTCATGGTGGAGATCCGACGCACCACGGTCACCACGACCGATTCCGACGGGACGACGGTGGTGCACCGGACCACGACCGTCCACCGGCGGGACCCGCACTGACCTCACCGGAGACGAGGCGAGGGGCGGACACCGACACGGTGTCCGCCCCTCGCTCGGTTCTGATGGTCCGGACTCAGCTGTTCGGACGCTTGCCGTGGTTGGCGTTCTTCTTGCGGCGATCCCGCCTCTTGCGGCCACGCTTGCCCATGGTCGCCTCCTTTCGTCGGTGTACAAGTCTCCCATGAGAACCCCCGTGTGGTTGCATTGAGGAGTCCGGGGGCCGCCGCGTGAGGAAAGCAGAGGAACATCCGAATGACTGAACAGGTCCGTGCCGAGATGGTCGCGAATGTCATGGAGGTCGTCGCAGCCGTCGGCACCGAGGTCGCCGAGGGGGACACGATCGTGCTCCTCGAGTCCATGAAGATGGAGATCCCGGTGTTGTGCGAGACGGCCGGCACCGTCACCGAGGTGGCCGTCGCCCCCGGCGACGTCATCCAGGCCGGAGACCTCATCGCCGTCATCGGCTGACGATCGACCGTCACGACGAAGGCCGGTTCCCCTCCCACGCGGGAGGGGAACCGGCCTTCGTCGTTCTCGTGGGGTCGGGCGTCCGTTCAGGTCGCCGACCGGACCGCGTACCGTGGGATCGCGGTCACCAGAATGCGGTGATCAGGTGGCGGTGATCAGACCGCGGTGCGGGTGCGGGCGCGGCGACGCTTGAGCGCGCGACGCTCGTCCTCGCTCATGCCGCCCCAGACGCCCGCGTCCTGGCCGGACTCGAGGGCCCAGGCCAGGCACTCGGAGGTGACGGGGCAACGGTTACAGACGATCTTCGCCTCGGCGATCTGCGCGAGGGCGGGTCCGGAATTGCCGACGGGGAAGAACAGCTCGGGATCCTCGTCGCGGCAGATGGCCTTGTGGCGCCAGTCCATGGGAACTCCTTACGGTTACGAGACCGTTATCGGGTCAACCGGACACGGGAAGACGCCGCCGACGCGCCGATCTGCGAGGATCGGCACGCGGACGTACGCGCTGTGTCACATCCGGTGATGTGGTGGGGGTGTACCCGTTCCGAGGGCTCGCTCCGTGAGGAGCAGCTCCCGGTTAAGGCAAGGCAAACAATGTGCGTCTGCGCTGTTACGAATGATGGTGCCACGATTCCATGACAAGTCAACCCTCTCCCGCCGCGATGTGGCAAAGGTCACCCCGGTTGTCAAATCGAACCGAAATCGCACGCCAGAGGCTGTAATGGGTTAATCGGAGTCCAGTCCGCAAGGGTGGTGCGGGCCCGGCCGTCACCGCGACATACCCTGTGGAGGTGAACGTGAGCCGACCTGACGACCACCGCCCCCCGCCGGATCGCCTCGATCCCCGCACCGCGATCCCCACGCCCGTGCGCCTGGCCGGGTGGATCTCCTCCGCGCAGGGCCTCATCGGCGTCGGGGTGGCCGTGGCCCTCGCCATCCGGGCGGCCGGAGGCCATCGCGAGGAGACCGTCGTCATCAGTGGCTACGGCACCGCGGTGTGGTTCGCGATCCTCGGGGGCGGCCTTCTCGCGGCCGGTGTGGGCCTGTTGCGGGGTCGACGGTGGGGCCGTGGACTCGTGGTGATCGCGGAGTTGTTGTTGCTGTTCGTGGCCTGGTACGTGGGGGTGGGATCGGACCAGTACCTCGCCGGTCTGATCCTCGCCGTGGTCTGCGCTGTCGCGCTGGTGTCGCTGTTCCGCAGGGACGCGATCGAGTGGTACGCCGTCTGACCCTGCCGACCCGCACGGCTCCCGTATCCACCCCGGGGGGTCAGGCGACGAGCTTGTACGCGCGGATCTCTCCCGCGTGGCGTTCGTACAGGATGTCGCCGATCTGGGCGAGCCCCGTCACGCCCGGTCCCGGTGCCGCCTGCCCGGCCAGGCGACGGACCTCGCGCCCGGTGTCGTGGTCCAGGAGCGCGAGCCCGTCGGCGACCGGCACCAGCACCCACTCGCCCGTCGAATGGGCCGCGGGGTCGGCGGACCAGCCCCCGGTCAGTCCGGGGCCCGTCGACCCGCCCAGGGTCCACGAGTATCTCCCGGACGGCCCGTCGAAGGCGTGCGTGGAACGTCCGTCGAACCATCTCACCTGAGCGCTGTCGCCCGAGACGGACTCGTGCGAGGGCGGCACGGCCGGCTCACCCTCCAGAGCGAGCACGGTCGAGTGTTCGGTGGGGGAGGTGAACCACTCGACGGTCCAGTCGGGGCCCTGGTTCCGGAGCGCCAGGACCCCCTGCTCGGTCACCTCGATGATCCACAGACCGTCGGCACCGGTCGGGTCCGAGGCGATCTCCTCGGGGGCGCGATTGTCCTCGGGGACGGTCTTCGAGATCGTCAGCCTGACGGAGTCCTCGCCGGGGCAGCGCTCCGTCACGGCGAAGCGCTCGTCGGTGAGATCCGCGGTCACGAGGGTGCACCCGGTGCGGGGTTGCATCCCGGCCTCCTGCGGAGCCTCCACGGCCCCGTACTCGACCGTCCGGACCAGGTCGTCGCGCCAGATCTCGAGGCGGTCCGGGCTGAACGCCAGGACGTGCTTCCACGAGCCGGTGAGTTCCATCGAGTCCGGATACACACTCTGTCTGGTGCTCGCGTACTCCTGGCGGGTCGGGTCGAGGGACGTCACGTCACTGCACCCGGAGGCGCCGTCGAACGCGGCGACGAGTCGATCGGCGTAGAACGCTCCGGCACAGAACCGCCCCGCGTGCGTGTAGGACCAGCTCTCCTCCCCGGAACCCGCGTCCCGGCCGACCAGCACCCCGTCCGGGGAGACGGTGACGAGGTTGCCCTTGGTGGTGAGCGGGGGGCCGGTCCCGGCGGAGCCGTGCATCCAGAGCGGTTGGAGCGACGTGGGGGGATCGGTGGCCGGGCCGTACTCGGGCTGCTCCGCGTCCGCGGCACGCAGCTCAGACCCGGTCGCGCTCCCGGACAGCAGCACGGCGACCGCCGCCAGCACCAT
>NZ_JAALEC010000300.1:0-10589 GCF_014145205.1 Dietzia sp. DQ11-44 | reverse complement strand
CCCGACTGGACGAGACGCTCGCCGACGCGCCGCCGGAACTCCTCGAGAACGCGCGGGCCTCGCTGGCCGCCCTCGTCGCCGAGGAGAGGGAGTGCGCGTCGGCGGTGGCCACAGCGCTCGGTCGGGTGAACGCGATCGGAGACCAGGGACGGCTCGGGGACGTCGCGGTGGCGGAACGTGAGGTCGAGGCCGCGCAGAGGGAGAACTCCGCCCTGTGGCGGCGGGCACGCGCGGCGGACCTGCTCTACCGGACCCTCGAACAACGACGGTCCGAGGCTCTCCGGGCCTACCAGGAGCCGTTCCACCGGGCGGTGGTCGAACTCGGGCGACTGGTCTACGGGCGCGAGTTCGACGTGCGACTGGGGGAGGACCTCACCATTCTCAGCCGGAGGATCGGGGAGGTCTCCGTCGACTACGACTCCCTGTCCGGCGGGGCCAGGGAACAGCTGGCCGTGATCGTCAGAATCGCCTGCGCCAGACTCGTGGGGGACAACGGTGTCCCGGTGTTCCTCGACGACACCATGGGGTACACCGATCCCTCCCGTCGCCTCACGATGGGTGCGGTCATCGCCGCCGCGGCCTCCACGTCACAGGTCATCGTCCTCACCTGCGACCGTTCACGCTTCGCGGGTGTCGGCAGCGCGCGCACCCACGTCATGCGCAGGTCGGGATCGGCCCGCGACTGAGGGCGGTCCGGCCGGTCCGCGGCGGGCCGGTGGCTGGAGGACGCAGCGGCGGGTCGCCGTGCTGTAATAGCCCCATGAGCGAGACACGCTGGTTGAGCGATGAAGAACAGTGCATGTGGCGCCGGTACCGGGAAGTCAATCAGTTGCTCGACCTCGCGATCGAACGCCAGCTCCAGCGCGACGCGTCGATGTCCCAGTCCGACTACTCGGTGCTGGTCAGCCTGAGCGAGGCGGACGGTCGGGGCCTGCGCGCCCGTGATCTGGGGGCGGCTCTCGGCTGGGACCGCAGCCGTGTGTCGCATCAGGTCAGGCGGATGGAGGCCCGGGGACTCGTCGCCAAGGGGGAGTGCGCGGAAGACGGCCGGGGCACCATCGTCACCCTCACCGCAGAGGGCGCCGAGGCGATCGCCCGGGTGGCCCCCATGCACGTGGAGAAGGTCCGCGAGCTTCTGGTCGACGTCCTCACCCCGGAGGAGGTCGGCACACTGACCGAGATCTTCGAGCGGGTGGTCACCCGCATCGGCGAGGTCGACGGGATCACCCTGCCGAGCTGATCGGGTCCGGGGTCGCGCCGGAGAGTACGAACGGAAATGACAGCGGGGCCCGGGCTGAGAAGCCCGGGCCCCGCTGTCGTGGTGCCCCCGAAGGGAATCGAACCCCTGACCTTTGGTACCGGAAACCAACGCTCTATCCCCTGAGCTACGAGGGCGGGATACCGGCCTTTCCGGGCCGGAGGCCGATCGCCGGGCGACTACTTCGAACCGCCCTGCTGAACAGCGAGACCGATCGTAGCACCGGGGCGGGATCGTGACCGCATCGGGCCCGCCCGCGTCGCGAGGGCGGGCGGACGCCGGTGTCCGATTCCGCTGCCGACGTGCCGACACCTAGGATAGGAAGACGTGACTCCCGCCGACCTCGCCGCCGTCATCCGCGCCGCTCTCATCACCGTTCTCACCGAGCGTGGAGCCGACATCTCGGTGGTGCCGGACACGGTGACGGTCGAACGCCCGCGCAACCCGGAACACGGCGACTACGCCACCAACATCGCGTTGCAGTTGGCCAAGAAGGTCGGAGCCTCTCCGCGGGATCTGGCGCAGGAGATCGCCACCGCGCTCGCCGCCGATCCCGGTGTGGCGTCGGCGGACATCGCCGGCCCCGGATTCCTCAACATCCGCCTCGACTCCGGTGCCCAGGGGTCGCTCGTGGCCTCCGTCATCGAGCAGGGCGAGGCGTACGGCACCGGGGACGCGATGGCCGGTCGTCGGGTGAACCTCGAGTTCGTCTCCGCCAACCCGACCGGCCCCATCCACCTGGGAGGCACCCGCTGGGCGGCGGTCGGCGACGCCCTCGGGCGCGTGCTCGAGGCATCCGGTGCGCAGGTGACCCGGGAGTACTACTTCAACGACCACGGTGCCCAGATCGATCGGTTCAGCAGGTCGCTGGCCGCCGCGGCCCGCGGCGAGGCGACTCCGGAGGACGGGTACGCGGGAGCGTATATCGACGACATCGCCGCCCGGGTCGTCGCGGAGCACCCGGACGTCCTCGAACTGCCGGAGGCCGAGGGGCTCGAGACGTTCCGCGCCACGGGCGTCGATCTGATGTTCACCCACATCAAGGCGTCGCTCGCGGAGTTCGGCACTGTCTTCGACGTCTACACCCATGAGAACTCGATGTTCACCTCCGGCGCCGTCGACCGGGCGATCGAGGTGCTCAAGGGCAACGGCAACCTGTACGAGTCCGAGGGCGCCTGGTGGCTGCGCTCCACGGACTTCGGGGACGACAAGGACCGTGTGGTCCTCAAGTCCGACGGCAACGCGGCCTACATCGCCGGTGACATCGCCTACTTCCTGGACAAGCGGGACCGCGGTTTCGACCTGTGCATCTACATGCTCGGTGCCGACCATCACGGGTACATCGCCCGTCTCAAGGCCGCGGCGGCGGCACTGGGGGACGACCCCGCGGCGATCGAGGTCCTCATCGGGCAGATGGTCAGCCTCGTGCGGGACGGCGTCCCGGTCAAGATGAGCAAGCGCGCCGGCACCGTCATCACGCTCGACGACCTGGTGGACGCGATCGGGGTGGACGCCGCTCGGTATGCGCTCATCCGCTCATCGGTGGACCAGACCATGGACATCGATCTGCAGTTGTGGACGTCGGCGACCAACGACAACCCGGTCTTCTACGTCCAGTACGCGCACGCCCGCCTGTGTTCCCTCGCCCGGAACGCCGCCGACCTGGGGGTCACCACCGACGCCGCCGACCTCGCGCTCCTGGTCGAGGACCGGGAGGGCGCGCTCATCCGGACCATCGGTGAGTTCCCCCGGGTCGTGGCGAGCGCGGCCGAACTGCGCGAACCGCACCGGGTCGCCAGGTATCTCGAGGAACTCGCGGGCGCCTATCACCGCTTCTACGACACGTGTCGCGTCCTGCCGATGGGTGACGAGGAGGCGGGGCCGCTCCACGCCGCCCGGCTCGCGCTCAGCACGGCGACCCGACAGACGCTGGCGAACGGACTGCGGCTGATCGGCGTCACCGCCCCGGAGAAGATGTGAGCGCGCACCCGGCCGGGTCCCGGCACGAGTTCCCGCACGCGCCCGGGATCGGCGAGCGTCCCACCGACGCGGGCGGGGTGATGGCCCTGGATCCGGCGGTCTGGCCGCGCGGTGCGGGTCGTCGCGGGGACGGGGTGGTGGAGTTCGCCGGGGTCGCGGCGGATGAGCTGGCGGCCGAGTTCGGCACCCCGTTGTTCGTCATCGACGAGGATGACTTCCGCTCGCGCTGCCGCGAGATGGCGGAGGCCTTCGGGGGCGCCGACCGGGTCCACTACGCGTCCAAGGCGTTCCTGTGTACCGAGGTGGCGCGCTGGGTGGCGGAGGAGGGGTTGAGCCTGGACGTCGCCTCCGGTGGCGAGCTCGCGGTGGCCCTTCGTGCGGGGTTCCCGACGGACCGGATCACCGTGCACGGCAACAACAAGTCCGCCGACGAACTCAGGCTCGCCGTGCGCAGCGGGGTCGGGCACGTCGTCCTCGACTCGATGTCCGAGATCGCCCTGCTCGACCGCATCGCCGCCGAGGAGGGCGTGGTCCAGGACGTCTTCATCCGGGTGACGGTGGGCGTGGAGGCGCACACCCACGAGTTCATCGCCACCGCCCACGAGGACCAGAAGTTCGGGTTCTCCCTCGCTGGCGGTGCGGCGATGGCGGCCGTCCGCGGGGTGTTCGAGGCACCGCACATCCGGCTCACCGGCCTGCACAGCCACATCGGGTCCCAGATCTTCGACGTCGACGGCTTCGAACTCGCCGCGCGCCGCGTGATCGGCCTCCTGCGCGACATCGTCGACGAGTTCGGTGTCGAGCGCACGGCCCAGCTCGATCACCTGGACCTGGGTGGCGGACTGGGCATCAGCTACGTCGCCTCCGACGACCCGCCCCCGGTCGCCCAGCTGGCCGCCGCGCTGACGGAGATCGTCGACGGCTTCTCACGGGACGTCGGCCTCGCGCCCCCCACGCTGGTCGTCGAACCCGGACGGGCGATCGCCGGACCCGGCACCGTCACCCTCTACGAGGTGGGCGTGGTCAAGGACGTCGAGCTCGCGGGTGGGGAGAGCCGCCGCTACATCAGTGTCGACGGCGGGATGAGCGACAACATCCGGACGGCGTTGTACGACGCCGTGTACGACGCCCGGCTGGTGGGCCGCGCCTCGTCGGCGGAACCCGTCGTGGCGAGGCTCGTGGGCAAGCACTGCGAGAGCGGTGACGTGGTGGTGCGTGACCTGTGGATGCCGGAGGACGTCGGTGCGGGTGACCTGGTGGCCGTCGCGGCGACCGGGGCCTACTGCTACTCGATGTCGAGCCGGTACAACCTGATCGGGCGGCCCGCGGTGGTCGCGGTCCGCGACGGACGGGCACGCCTGGTGCTCCGACGTGAAACCCTGGACGATCTGACGAGCTTGGAGGTGGGACAGTGAGCGACGCAACGGCGTCAGGCGTGCGACCCGTGGGAGTGGCGGTGCTCGGAATGGGCACCGTCGGCACCGAGGTCATCCGCTACATGACGGAGAACGCGGAGGCTCTCGCCTCCCGCATCGGGGCCCCGTTGGCCCTGCGGGGTGTCGCCGTGCGCGACCTGACCCGCGATCGCGGGGTGGACCCGGAGCTCCTGACCGCGGACCCGGCCTCGCTCGTCTCCCGGGACGACGTCGACGTCGTCGTCGAACTGATGGGCGGCATCGACGTGCCGCGTCCCCTCCTCCTCGAGGCGCTCCGTCACGGCAAGGCCGTGGTCACCGCGAACAAGGCGCTGCTGGCCGAGTACACCGACGAACTGGCGGAGGCCGCGGACTCGACCCGCACCGACCTGTACTTCGAGGCGGCCGTGGCCGGCGCGATCCCGGTGATCGGACCGCTGCGTCGCTCGATGGCCGGCGACCAGGTCGAGCGTGTCCTCGGGATCGTCAACGGCACCACCAACTACATCCTCTCCGCGATGGGGGCCACGGGCGCCGATTACGCGGAGACCCTCGCGGAGGCCTCCCGGCTGGGGTACGCGGAGGCCGATCCCACGGCGGATGTCGAGGGGTACGACGCGGCGGCCAAGGCCGCGATCCTGGCCTCGATCGCATTCCACAGCCGGGTGACGGCGGGCGACGTCTACCGGGAGGGGATCTCCAGGATCTCGCCCGACGACTTCGCCTCCGCCCGCGACATGGACTGCACCATCAAGCTGCTCGCGATCTGCGAGAAGCTGCGGCGGGAGGACGGCAGCGAGGCCGTCTCGGCGCGCGTGTACCCCGCGTTGTTGCCCAACAGCCATCCGCTCGCCACCGTCAACGGCGCCTTCAACGCCGTCGTGGTGGAGGCGGAGGCGGCCGGCCGTCTCATGTTCTACGGGCAGGGTGCGGGAGGTTCCCCGACCGCCTCCGCCGTGCTCGGGGACATGGTCGCGGCGGCCCGCAACAAGGTGGACTCGGGTCGCGCACCCGGCGAGTCGACCTACGCGGCCCTCCCCGTGGCCTCGATGGACGAGGTCTCCACGCGGTACCACGTGCGGATGCGTGTGGCCGACAAGCCCGGGGTGCTGGCGCTGGTCGCCGCCGAGTTCTCCCGCCACGGGGTGTCCATCGCCCAGGTGCGGCAGACCGAGGTCGAGTTCCCGGAGTCGGAGCTCGACGATTCCGAGCCCACCGCGGAGCTCACCGTCCTGACCCACCGCGCCTCGGAGCGCGCGCTCGCCGACACGGTCGCCGCGCTCTCCGACCAGGACGCGGTCTCGGTCATCACCAGCGTCATCCGACTCGAGGGAGTGGACACCGAATGAGCAGCACCCATCAGCCCGTGCACCACCGCTGGCCCGGCCTCATCGAGGCCTACCGCGACCGGCTCCCGATCGGGGACGCCTGGGAGCCGGTGACGCTCTTCGAGGGCGGGACCCCGCTCCTCCCGGCGCCCTACCTCTCAGGGGTCACGGGGTGCGAGGTCTACCTCAAGGTGGAGGGCCTTAACCCGACGGGCTCGTTCAAGGACCGCGGCATGACCATGGCCGTCACCGACGCCAGGGCGAGGGGCCAGAAGGCCGTCCTGTGTGCCTCGACCGGGAACACCTCCGCCTCGGCCGCCGCGTATGCGACCCGCGCCGGGATGGGCTGCGCGGTTCTCATCCCGCAGGGCAAGATCGCGGCGGGGAAGCTGGCGCAGGCGGTCATGCACGGGGCGACGATCATCCAGGTGGACGGCAACTTCGACGACTGCCTGGAGCTGGCCCGTAAGACCACCGCCACGTACGCGGAGATCGGTCTGGTCAACTCGGTCAACCCGGTGCGGATCGAGGGCCAGAAGACCGCCGCGTTCGAGATCGTCGACGTGCTCGGACGCGCACCCGATCTGCACTTCCTCCCGGTGGGCAACGCGGGCAACATCACCGCGTACTGGAAGGGCTACAGCGAGTACCACGCGGACGGCATCGTCTCGACCCGCCCGCGGATGATGGGCGTGCAGGCCGCGGGCGCGGCGCCCCTCGTGGACGGGGCGCCGGTCAAGAACCCGGAGACCATCGCCACCGCCATCCGCATCGGCGCGCCGGCGTCCTGGGACGGCGCCGTCGCCGCCCGTGACCAGTCCGGTGGCACGTTCCGCAAGCGCACGGACGAGCAGATCCTCGAGGCGTACCGCACCGTTGCGGGCAAGGACGGCGTGTACGTGGAGCCGGCCTCCGCGGCGTCGGTCGCGGGACTGCTCGACGCGCACGCCAACGGGGAACTCGAGCCCGGTCAGACGATCGTCTGCACCGTCACCGGCAACGGGCTCAAGGACCCGGACACCGCCCTCCTGGGCATGCCCGAGGTGGAGGCCATCCCGGTGGATCCGACCGCCGTCGCCGGCGCTCTCGGGTTGGAATGAGCGACGTGACCGGTACCGGCCCCGAGGTCTTCGGCAGCTCCGGGGGACGTATCCTGCCGGTCGGTCGCTCGGTCACCGTCGAGGTGCCCGCGTCCAGCGCCAACCTCGGGCCGGGTTTCGACGCCCTGGGCGTGGCGCTGGGCCTGTACGACACCATCACGGTGACCACCATCGGCTCGGGGCTCGAGCTCGAGGTCTCGGGCGAGGGGGCCGGTCAGGTCCCCGCCGACGCCTCCCACCTGGTCGCGAAGGCGGTGGAGGCGGGACTGCGGGCCGGCGGCACGGGCGCCCCTGGGGTCAGGATCGCCTGTACCAACGCGATACCGCACTCCCGGGGTCTCGGGTCCTCCGCGTCCGCCGCGGTGGGGGGACTGGTCGCGGCGAACGGTCTCATGGGCGGCGTGTTGACCGACGAGCACCTGGTACAGCTCGCGAGCGAGTTCGAGGGGCATCCCGACAACGCGGCGGCGAGCGTGCTCGGCGGGGTCGTGGTCTCGTGGACCGAGCGATCGGCGACCGCCGTGACCTACCGCGCGGTGCGCATGGACGTCGATCCGACGATCGTCGCCACCGTGCTGGTGCCGGCCGAGACCTCGTCGACGGCGCAGACCCGGGGCTTGCTCCCGGAGATGGTCCCCCACGAGGACGCGGCCTTCAACGCCAGTCGGGCCGCACTGATGTCGGTGGCCCTGGCCTCGCACCCGGAGTTCCTCCTGGCCGCGACCGAGGACAGGCTCCACCAGTCCTACCGGGCCCCGGCGCTCGTCGGCACCACCGAGTGGGTCGGCCGGCTCCGGGACCGTGGACTCGCCGCGACGGTCTCCGGGGCGGGCCCCACCGTCCTGGTGCTGGGGACCTCCGCGCTGCCCGCGGACCTGCGCGGGGACGCCGAGGCGCAGGGATGGCAGGTCCTGGATCTCCGGATCGCGGAGGGCGCCCGGGTTCTCGTCGGGGAGTGAGGACGTCCGCTCGCACGACGGGGGTTCACGGCCGGGCCGTGACCCCGGTCAGGTGGTGGAGCCCGGTGAGATGGTCGTGACCTGATAGGCCCCGTCGGCGTGGAGGGCACGGATCGCCCGCTTGTCGTACTTTCCGACCGACGTGCGGGGGATGTCGTCGACGAACGCCCAGTGGTCCGGTCGCTTCCACAGTTCCACATGGCCCTCCAGCGACTCCCAGAGCGCCCGCGCGGTGGCGGACGCGCCGGGTTTGAGGTGGACCAGGACCATGGGGCGGTTGCCCCAGCGTTCGTCCGGTACGCCGATCACCGCGGCATCGGCCACCCGCTCGTCCCGCAGGACGGCGTGCTCGAGTTCCACCGAGGAGATCAGCTCGCCCCCCGAGGCGATGATGTCGTCCACCCGGTCGACCACGTCGAGGTAGCCCCTGGGGGAGATGGTCGCCATGTCCCCGGTGCGCAGCCAACCGTCGACGAACCGGTCGGTCGCGTCGTCGCCGAGATAGCGTGCGGTGACCCAGGGTCCTCTGATCTGTAGCTCGCCGACCGACCACCCGTCGTTCGGCAGGACACGCCCGGCTTCGACGATCCGGGCCTCGACCCCGGCGGGGAACCTGCCCTGCCCGAGGATCTGTGCCCGGCGGTGGGTCGCGGACGAATGGGGGTCGGCCCGGGCGAACGTGGCGATCGGGCTCGACTCGGTCAGGCCGTAGGCCTGCATGATGGTGACCCCGTGTCGCGTGACGAACGCGTCGAACAGCGCTTCCGGCACCGGCGAGCCGCCGACCAGGACCTCGCCCAGGTGGCCGAGCGGCTGGGGGTTGGTCTCCAGCCGGCGGAGGAGGCGCTGCAGGGAGGCCGGCGTGGTCGCGACCTTGTTGGGTCTGAACGTGGCGAGCAGATCGGCCAGGTCGCGGCCGGAGTGCATGGCCTGACCCGGTCGCGGCCGGGCGGTGATGATGCTCGCCCCGGTCATGAACGCCGCGTAGGGCAGGCCCCAGGACAGGACGTGGTACATCGGCACGGTCGTCAGGACGGTGTCCCCGCTGCGGAGCGCCGCGCTCTCGGCCATGCACATCTGCATCGAGTGCAGCCAGATCGAGCGGTGGGTGAACGCCACCGCCTTGGACAGGCCGGTCGTGCCGGAGGTGTAGGCCAGCGCCGCCGCGGCGCGTTCGTCCAGCTCGGGCCACTGATAGGTGGTCGGCCGTCCGTCGAGGAGGGCCTCCAGGGCGTGGAGTTCCACCTCGTGACCGTCCCCGGACAGGTCGGTGGTGTCCCCGGCGACCCGGGCGTCGAAGACGACGAGGTGGCGCACGTGCTCCAGGTCGGCGACCACCTCGAGTGCGAGAGAGAGCAGTTCGGGATCCACCAACACGACGGAGACGTCGTTGTCGCGGAGCGCCGCGAGGAGGAAGGACCGGGACCTAAGGACGTTGACCGACAGCGCGACGGCTCCCATCGACGGGATCGCGAACAGCGACTCGACGACCTCGGTGCGGCTGCCGGACAGAACGGCCACGACGTCACCCTCGCCCACGCCGAGATCGGTGAGGGCGTGGGCCAGGGCCGCGGCCCTGGCGGCGATCACGTCGAACCGAAGGGTCCGGGGCTCCATGTCCCCGACGAAACCGGTGACCGTGGAGCCGGAGTGGCGCTCTGCGGCGTGGTCGAGGATCCGGGACACGAGCAACGGGGTGTCGAGCATCGTTCCGAACATCAGACCTCCTTCCGCGCGGCCGCAGTGGGCTGTAGGTTACCGCCCGTCGACCGGGATGCGGACACGCCCGTGGGACTCGCGAGGGGGACGCGTGTGGAGACCGACTGCGGGTAGTATGCTTGCCGAAGCCACGGACGCCCGGTCGTCCCCGCATCCCGAGACATCTCCAGTTCACCGTCCGCCTCGGCGGACGGCAGCTCGTGAGTAGGTCACGGTGGGAGCGGCCGAACGGCGAGTGGTCAACTGGGATTGTCGTGCCCGTGAGTGGGTCTCGTCCGTAGTCGACGGTCAACATGACGTCGGCGCGGTGGGCGTCACCTCGTGTACATCCCCCTCAGACGAATCCGTGTCCGGCCAGTTCGCCGCCACGGAAGGCCTCAGCGGCCACCCGGGACGCCCGTCCGCGTCCCGGACAGTTGCTCGGTGCGAAGCGGTGGACACCGCCTCGGCCCGGGCCCAGAAAGGACACCCGTGACCTCGACGGAAACCCACTCCACGCCTCCGCAGGGTGCCGCACTGGCAGCCATGCGACTGGCGGACCTCAAGTCCCTGGCGCAGCAGATGGGCCTCAAGGGCCTGTCAGGCAAGCGCAAGGGCGATCTGGTGGCGATGATCGACTCCGCCCGCGGCGGGAAGTCCCAGGCTCCCGCCCAGTCCGCGCCGGCCGCGACCGCGGAGAGTGCCCCCCGGTCCGACGCGCAGAAGCCGCCGAGTGGCCAGCAGCCCGCGCGCGAACCCAGGAAGGCGGACGAGGGTTCGACTCGGGGTGGCGGTGAGGCGCCCGCCGAGAGCCGGGGCCGCGGGGACGGGCAGGACCAGGGCGAACGGAA
>NZ_JAALEC010000299.1:0-12799 GCF_014145205.1 Dietzia sp. DQ11-44 | reverse complement strand
ACGGCCCGCGCGGCGACGGTCAGAACCGTGATGACGACGACGGGAGCGGCCGCGGTCGTCGAAGCCGTCGCCGGCGTGAGCGCAACCGCGGTGGTGGCGGTGGCCGTCCGTCGGAGGGCGAGACCGAGGTGCGGGACGACGACGTCCTCCAGCCGGTCGCCGGGATCCTCGACGTGTTGGACAACTACGCGTTCGTCCGCACCTCCGGTTACCTCGCGGGTTCGAACGACGTCTACGTCTCGATGAACATGATCCGCAAGCACGGCCTGCGTCGTGGCGACGCGATCACCGGCGCGGTCAAGATGCCGCGGGACGGCCAGAGCGACACCCAGAACGACGGGCCCGGCGGCGGGCAGGGTGGCGGTCGTGGCGGCAATCAGGGTGGCAAGAACCGGGCGAAGTTCAACCCGCTGGTCAGGATCGACTCGGTCAACGGAGGGCCCCTCGAGGATGCCCGCAACCGTCCGGAGTTCGGCAAGCTCACGCCGCTCTACCCCAACCAGCGTCTGCGCCTCGAGACAGAGAAGAACATCCTCTCTACCCGCGTGATCGACCTGATCATGCCCATCGGCAAGGGGCAGCGAGCGCTGATCGTCTCCCCGCCCAAGGCGGGCAAGACCACGATCCTGCAGAACATCGCCAACTCGATCGCGGTCAACAACCCCGAATGCCACCTCATGGTCGTGCTCGTCGACGAGCGACCGGAGGAGGTGACCGACATGCAGCGGTCGGTCAAGGGTGAGGTCATCGCCTCGACCTTCGACCGTCCGCCGTCGGATCACACCCAGGTCGCCGAACTCGCGATCGAGCGGGCCAAGCGGCTGGTGGAGATGGGGCAGGACGTCGTGGTCCTCCTCGACTCGATCACCCGGCTGGGCCGCGCCTACAACAACTCGTCGCCCGCGTCGGGGCGCATCCTGTCCGGTGGTGTCGACTCCACGGCGCTCTATCCGCCCAAGCGGTTCCTGGGGGCGGCGCGCAACATCGAGAACGGAGGGTCCCTGACCATCATCTCCACGGCGATGGTCGAGACCGGGTCCGCCGGCGACACGGTGATCTTCGAGGAGTTCAAGGGCACCGGCAACGCCGAGCTCAAACTGGACCGGCGCATCGCCGAGCGGCGCGTGTTCCCGGCGGTCGACGTGGGCCCCTCGGGCACGCGCAAGGAAGAGCTTCTGATGACGCCCGAGGAGGCCGGTGTCATGCACAAGCTGCGGCGCGTGCTGTCGGGCCTCGACTCGCACCAGGCCATCGACCTCCTGATGTCGCAACTGCGCAAGACCAACACCAACTACGAGTTCCTGTTGCAGGTGGCCAAGACGACCCCGACACTGCCGCAGGACGAGGAGTGACAGAGGCCCCGGGACGATCGCCGTCCTCGGTCGACGACGTCCTCTCCGAGTACGGGGGCCTCGAGGCGCAGCTGTCGGACCCGGCGCTCCACGAGGACCCGGTGGCCGCGCGCAGGGTTGGCAAGCGATTCGCCGAGCTGACCCCCGTGGTGCAGTGCTACCGCGCGCTGGAGTCGACCCGGGGCGATCTGTCCGCCGCGCGTGAACTGGCCGGTGACGACTCGTCGTTCGCCGAGGAGGCCGAGCGGTTGGCGACCGAGGCCACGCGCCTGGAGTCGCGCCTGGCCGACCTGTTGGCACCGCGGGACCCCCACGACGCGGACGACGTGCTCATGGAGATCAAGTCCGGCGAGGGAGGGGAGGAGTCGGCGCTGTTCGCGGCGGACCTGGCCCGCATGTACACCCGGTACGCCGAGAAGCACGGGTGGGTCGTCGAGGTCCTCGGGGTGACCGAGTCCGACCTGGGAGGCTACAAGGACGCCTCGTTCTCCATCCGGTCCCGGCACCCCTCCCGCGAGGGCGTGTGGTCGCGACTGAAGTTCGAGGGCGGGGTGCACCGCGTCCAGCGGGTACCGGTCACGGAGTCGCAGGGCCGGGTCCACACGTCAGCCGCCGGCGTGCTGGTGTTCCCGGAACCCGAGGACGTGGGGCCGGTCGAGATCGACGAGTCGGATCTGCGGATCGACGTCTACCGCTCGTCCGGCAAGGGCGGGCAGGGTGTCAACACCACCGACTCGGCGGTGCGGATCACGCACCTGCCCACCGGAACTGTCGTCACGTGTCAGAACGAACGTAGTCAGCTGCAGAACAAGCAACGCGCGCTCGAGGTCCTCGCCGCCCGGCTCCAGGCGGCGGCCGAGGAGGCCGCGAGCGCCGAGGCCTCCGAGGGCAGGTCCACCCAGGTCCGCACCGTCGACCGTTCGGAGCGGATCCGCACCTACAACTTCCCGGAGAACCGCATCGCGGATCACCGTGTCGGGTTCAAGGCGCACAATCTCGACGCCGTGCTCGACGGCGACCTCGACGCGGTACTGGACGCCCTGGCCGCCGAGGACCGTCGCAGACGTATGGAAGACGCGTAGGCCGTGGACCCCCGCCCCGTGCCGGCGACCGGGGTCGTGAGGTCGGCAGCGCGCGAGCTACAGGCGGCCGGCATCGACTCCGCACTCGTGGAGGCGCAGTTGATCTGCGCACACGTCCTGGGTGTCGGACGCTCCGCGCTCCCACTTGTCGAGGGGGTGGGCGCGGCCGGGGTCGCCGAGGTCGGACGGATAGTCGCCGCCCGCACCCGCGACCGGACCCCGCTCCAGTACCTGCTCGGCCGGGCCGTGTCGGGGCGACTCGACCTCGCGGTGGGCCCGGGGGTCTTCATCCCCAGGCCGGAGACGGAACTGCTCGTCGAGGACACGCTGTCCGCCCTCCGGCCTCCGGGCGTCGGACCGGGCCCGGTCGTCGTGGACCTCTGCGCCGGTAGCGGCACGCTGGCCCTCGAGATCGCCCACGCCAGGCCCGACGCGCAGGTCCACGCAGTCGAACTTCACGAGAGCGCGCTCGGGTGGCTCCGGCGCAACGCCGCCGACCGGGTTGCGGCGGGGGACACCCCGGTGGTGGTCCACGCGGGTGACGCCACGGACCCCGACGTCCTGGCGGGCCTGTCGGGCAGGGTCGACGCGGTGGTGTCCAACCCGCCGTACATCCCACGGTCCGACGAGCTCCCGGTGGACGTGCTCGGGCACGAGCCGTCGACCGCTCTGTTCGGGGGGGACGACGGCCTCGCCGTCATCACCCCGCTCGTCGGCGTCGCGGCCGGCCTCCTGGTGCCGGGTGGGCACCTGGCGGTGGAGCACGACGACACGACCGGCGCCGAGGTCGCGGCGGTGGTCTGGGCACAGGGATGCTTCGGTACCGTGGAGCAGCACACCGACCTCGCCGGACGCCCGCGCTTCGTCACCGCGACGAGACTCGATCATCCAGGCGGCGATCATCACGACGACGACGAGGTCGACCCGAGAGCCCGGAAGGGGATCACCCGGTGACCATCACCTACGACTGCACCGAGGACACCGGTCGGGAGGTCGGCCTCAGTTCCGCGGCCGGCGCACTACGTGCCGGTCGGCTCGTCGTGACCCCCACGGACACGCTCTACGGCATCGCCGCCGACGCCTTCGACCCGGACGCCGTCACCCTCCTGCTCTCGGCCAAGCGTCGCGGCCCGGACATGCCCGTCCCCGTCCTGGTGGGATCCTGGGAGACCATCGACGGCCTGGTCGTGAGTACTTCGGCGACCGCGCGCGACCTCATCCGCGCCTTCTGGCCCGGAGGTCTGAGCCTGATCGTGCACCAGGCGCCGTCACTGAACTGGAATCTCGGGCACACCCAGGGCACCGTGATGCTCCGGATGCCGCTGCACCCGGTCGCGATAGAGCTCCTGCGGGAGGTCGGCCCCCTCGCCGTCTCCAGCGCCAACGTCTCAGGTCAACCCCCGGCCACGACGGTCGCGCAGGCGCGTGACCAACTCGGCGACTCGGTCGCGGTCTACCTGGACGGCGGCCCCTGCGCGGTGGGGGAGCCCTCGACGATCGTCGACCTCACCGGACCCGCCCCCCGGATCGTCCGGGAGGGGGCCGTGAGCGCGGAGCGTGTCGGGGAGGTCCTGGGAACCGACCCCGCGGCCCTGCGTGGCTGACCGGGTGGTCTGACCGTGGGAATAGGGGTGCCGTTCCGCGAGCTCCTGCTCATCGCGGTGACGGCCGGCCTGGTCACCTTCGTCGTCACGGGTCTGGTCAGGGGAGTGGCGCCGGCGATCGGGGGCCTGGCCTATCCCCGCGACCGGGACGTGCACGTCGTGCCGACGCCCCGCCTCGGCGGGGTCGGCATCTTCACCGGGATGCTGGTCGCGGTCTACCTGGCCGCGCAGCTCCCGGCTCTCAACCGGGCGTTCCCGCCGTTCGCCCCGGACGTGGAGGCGACGATCATCGCGGGCGGGGTGATCGTGCTGGTGGGGATCGTCGACGACATCCTCGGTCTCGGAGCGGTGACCAAGCTCGCCGGTCAGGCGGCAGCGGCCGGCGTCCTGGTGGCCATGGGCGTCTCGTGGACGTTGGTGTACATCCCGTTCGGGGACGGCAACATCCTCGTCCTGGACCAACTCCAGGCGGGGTTGCTCACGGTGGTCTTCACCCTGACGATCGTCAACGCGATGAACTTCGTCGACGGCCTGGACGGCCTCGCCGCCGGGCTCGGCGCCATCGCGGCCATGGCGATCTGTGTGTTCTCCGTCGGGATCATGCTCGACCAGGGCGGGACCGTCGGTGCGTACCCCCCGGCACTCGTCACCGCGGTCCTGGCCGGGGCGTTGCTGGGTTTCCTGCCCCACAACTTCCAACCCGCCCGGATATTCATGGGCGATTCGGGTTCGATGCTGATCGGCCTCGTCCTCGCCGCGGCCTCCACCAGCGCGTCCGGGAAGATCTCACAGAGCCTGTACGGGCCGCAGGAGATGATCGTCCTGCTCTCGCCGATGATCGTGGTCGCGGCCGCCATGTTCGTTCCGATGCTCGACCTCGTCCTGGCGGTGATCCGCCGGGTCGGCGCCGGCCGCAGTCCGTTCGCCCCCGACAAGATGCACCTGCATCACCGCCTGCTCGACCTCGGTCACTCCCATCGGCGGGTCGCTCTGGTCATCTACGCATGGGTCTCCCTCATCGCGTTCGGTGCGGTCGGGGCGACGATGCTCCCCACCGAGGTGATCGTCCCGCTCGCGGCCGCCGGACTCATCGCGGTCCTCGCCGCCACCCTGGTCCCGCGCCTGAGGAGTTCGAGGGGTGAGCGCGACACGAACGGGCCGATCGGTCCCCGCTAGGCTGCTCGCCATGACGGACATCCCCACGACACCCGCGCAGCCCGCCGAAAGCCCACACACAGCCGGCCTCCGCAAGGCGGTGCGGCTCGGCGCGGTGGCGCTCGTCGTGCTCACCGTGATCAGCGCGGCGGCATGGACCGCCGTCGACGGGACCCCCGGGCTGTGGGGTGCGCTGATGGGCGCCGCGGTGGGCGGCGCGTTCGTGCTCACCACTGCGATCGTGGTCATCGCCACGGCCCACTCGGCGCCCCAGACGACCGCGGCCGTCGTCCTGGGGACCTGGCTGGTCAAACTCCTCGCCGCCATGGGGGTCGTGGCGGCGCTCTCCCGATTCGACTTCTACTCGCGGCCCGCCTTCGCCGTGACCGTCATCGCCGCTCTGATCGTGGTCCTGGCGGGGGAGACGTGGGCGGTCCTCAAGACCCGGGCTCCGTACGTGGAACCCGATGCCGGCTGACGGGTCCCCCTGTGACACCGGCCCGAGACCAGGGTGTTATCCTCATCTGCGGTGAGACGAGCACGTCACCGGGCTGCACCACGGCCCGAGGCGGTCGCGCGGAATCCCAACTCGGCCGCGAACACCGGGCCACTCGTACCGAACGCGCTCGGGCGCACGCCGCCCAACACGACCAGGGGAGAACACACTGAGTACCACGCTTCTGGCCTTCAAGGGCGAGTTTCACCCCCCGAACATTGACTACGAGTTCTTCCCTGCCGATCAGTGGCTGACCGGATTCGCCGGTGACGCGTTCGTGCTGGACCGGCTCATGATCATCCGTCTGCTCATGACCGTGGTCCTCCTGGGCTTCTTCATGCTCGCCATGCGGAACCCCAGGTTGGTCCCCCGCGGGGTCCAGAACTTCGCCGAGATCTGCCTGGACTTCGTCCGGGTCCACATCGCGGAGGAGATCCTGGGGAAGGAGCAGGGACGCCGTTTCCTGCCGATCATCGCGACGATCTTCTTCGCGGTGTTCGCGATGAACCTGCCCACGATCATCCCGGGACTCAACATCTCGCCGAACGCCAGGATCGGCTTCCCGCTGATGCTCGCGCTGCTGGGCTACCTGACCTTCATCTACGCCGGTTCCAAGAGATACGGGTTCGCGAAGTTCATCAAGGCGAGCGTGGTGATCCCGGGGCTTCCTCCGGCTCTGCACATTCTGGTCGTCCCGATCGAATTGGTGTCGACGTTCATCCTCCGCCCGGCCACGCTGACCATCCGTCTCATGGCCAACATGTTGGCGGGGCACCTGATCATCGTCCTGCTGTTCAGCGCCACGAACTTCTTCTTCTGGCAGTTCAACGGCTGGACGCTGCTGGCGGTGGGCACCTCCCTGCTGTCGGTCGCCTTCACGCTGTTCAAGCTGTTGGTGCTGTTCCTCCAGGCGTACATCTTCGCGCTGCTGGTCTCGGTGTACATCGACCTCGCGCTCCACGCGGAGAGCCACTAGAACCCGGGCCGTCAGGCCTGACACGACCACCCGTCAACCCGACAATTCACGTCCGACCGGAGCGGGAAAGCCCGCGCCGGCCATCTGAAAGGGAAACCCCATGGACATCGTCACTCTCGCCCAGGCCACCGAGTCGACCGTGAGCGGCTACGGCGCGATCGGCTACGGCCTCGCCGCCATCGGCCCCGGTATCGGCATCGGCATCCTCGTCGGCAAGACCGTCGAGGGAATGGCACGTCAGCCCGAGATGGCCGGCACCCTCCGTACCACGATGTTCCTCGGCATCGCCTTCACCGAGGCGCTCGCCCTGATCGGTATCGTCGCCGGCTTCCTGTTCTGATCGACGACCACCGACCTCGTAGGGACGCACCATGAACAACGTCATCGCCATCTTGGCGGCCGAGGGTGGAGAATCACTCCCCCTGGAGGACAGCCCCAACCCGCTGATTCCTCCGCTGTATGACATCGTCTGGTCGCTCATCCCGCTCGCAGTTATCCTGTGGCTCTTCTGGAAGTTCATCCTCCCGAAGTTCCAGCAGGTTCTCGACGAGCGTTCCGAGCGCATCGAAGGCGGTCTGCGTCGTGCCGAGCAGACCCAGGCCGAGGCGAAGGAGGAGCTGGCCAAGTACAAGGCCCAGCTCGCCGAGGCGCGCAGCGAAGCGGCCAAGATCCGCGACGACGCGCGTGCCCAGGGTCAGCAGATCCTCGCGGACATGAAGACCGAGGCGCAGGCGGAGAGCGACCGCATCGTCGCCGCCGGCAACCAGCAACTCGCCGCGCAGCGCCAGCAGATCATCGCGGAGCTCCGCAGTGACCTGGGGCGTCAGTCGGTGGATCTCGCGGAGCGACTCATGGGTGAGCAGCTGTCGGATCCGGTCCGGCGTTCGGGCACCATCGACCGCTTTCTGGCAGACCTCGACCGGGTCCCCGGCGCGGGCAAGAACTAAGGGAAGTGGAGCCGATGCACGCAGCGAGTCGCGAAGCGCTCGACCAGACCCGGAGCGAACTGGAGCAGACCCTGGCGGCGAACCCGTCCGGGGGAGCGACCGGCGCGAAGGTGGGCCAGGAACTCTTCGAGGTCGTACGCGTCCTCGAGGACAACCGCGCCCTCCGGGTCTCCGTGGCCGACACCGCGGCCCCGGTGGAGGCCCGACAGGACCTGGTCCGTGGGGTGTTCGGGTGGAAGGTCGACCAGACCACCCTCGATCTGCTCCTCGCTGCGGTGTCCCGTGACTGGTCCAACCCGCGGGAGTTGCGGGAGGGCCTGATCCGGCTCGGCCGGGAGGCGCTCCTGCGATCGGCGGACCAGCAGGGACAGCTCCAGGCCGTCGAGGACGAGTTGTTCAGGCTCGGCCGCATCGTCGCCGGAGATCCCCAGTTCGAGCAGCTCCTCGCTGACCGGACCGCGGAGGCGGGAGCCAAGCGGGGGCTTCTCGCGGAGGTCCTGTACGGCAAGGTCACCGCGGTGACCGAGGCCCTCGCCTCGCAGGCCGTGGACCGCCCGTCCGGCATGCCCGCGGACGACATCATGGAGATCTCGACCCAGGCCGCGGAGTTGCGCGGGCGCTCCGTGGCGGTGGTGACCAGCGCCGAGCCGTTGACCGAGCAGCAGTCGGATGATCTCAGGGCGCGCCTGGCCACGCTGTACGGGCGGGAGATCGCCATCCACAACGACGTCGATCAGGCACTTCTGGGCGGCGTGGTCGTCCGCGTCGGCGACGAGATCATCGACGGTAGCGTGGCAGGACGGCTCGACGCGATGCGTCGTTCCCTTCGCTGACCAGCTGGTCCGGCACAAGACGAGCTGCGACTCGGCCGTGTTCCAGCGGTGGCGGCTCAGGTACACACCCATAAAGCACATCCCGACTTTGAGAGCAGGAATGACATGGCGGAGTTGACGATCTCCTCCGAAGAGATCCGCAGCGCGATTGCGAATTACACCTCGACCGTTTCGACCGACGCGACGAAGGAGGAGGTCGGCGTCGTCGTCGACACCGGTGACGGCATCGCGCACATCAGCGGGCTCCCTTCGGCGATGGCCAACGAGCTGCTGGAGTTCCCCGGCGGGATCCTCGGAGTCGCACTGAACCTCGAGGACCGCGAGATCGGTGCGGTCATCCTCGGTAACTTCGACGAGATCGCCCAGGGTCAGGAGGTGCGCCGCACCGGGAACGTCCTCTCCGTCCCCGTCGGCGACGGCTTCCTCGGCCGCGTCGTCAACCCGCTCGGTAAGCCCATCGACGGCCTCGGCGACATCGAGTCGGCCGGCACCCGCGCCCTCGAGCTGCAGGCTCCGTCCGTGCTCGAGCGTCAGCCCGTCGAGGAGCCGATGCAGACCGGTATCAAGGCCATCGACGCCATGACGCCGATCGGCCGCGGCCAGCGCCAGCTGATCATCGGCGACCGCAAGACCGGCAAGACCGCGGTCTGCATCGATGCCATCCTCAACCAGAAGGCCAACTGGGAGTCCGGCGACAAGAGCAAGCAGCTCCGGTGCATCTACGTCGCCATCGGCCAGAAGGGCTCCACCATCGCGGGCGTCAAGGCGACGCTCGAGGAGCACGGCGCGATGGAGTACACCACCATCGTGGCGGCCCCGGCCTCCGACTCCGCCGGTTTCAAGTGGCTCGCGCCGTTCACCGGTTCGGCAATCGGTCAGCACTGGATGTACGAGGGCGCCCACGTCCTGGTCGTGTTCGACGACCTGTCCAAGCAGGCCGACGCCTACCGTGCGATCTCGCTGCTGCTGCGCCGCCCGCCGGGTCGCGAGGCCTACCCGGGTGACGTCTTCTACCTTCACTCCCGCCTGCTCGAGCGCTGTGCCAAGCTCTCCGACGAGATGGGCGGCGGATCGTTGACCGGCCTGCCGATCATCGAGACCAAGGCCAACGACGTCTCGGCGTTCATCCCGACCAACGTCATCTCCATCACCGACGGTCAGGTGTTCCTCGAGTCCGACCTGTTCAACCGCGGTGTGCGCCCGGCGGTCAACGTCGGTATCTCCGTCTCGCGAGTCGGCGGCGCCGCCCAGACCAAGGGCATGAAGAAGGTCTCCGGCTCGCTGCGTCTCGATCTGGCCGCCTACCGCGACCTCGAGTCGTTCGCGACCTTCGCCTCCGACCTGGACGCCGCGTCCAAGGCCCAGCTCGAGCGCGGTCAGCGACTGGTGGAGATCCTCAAGCAGGATCAGAACTCGCCGGTGGCCGTCGAGGATCAGATCGTCTCGATCTACCTCGCGGGTGAGGGCTTCTACGACACCGTGCCCGTCGAGGACGTCCGTCGGTTCGAGGGCGAGCTGCTCGAGAGCCTGCGGCACTCCGCTGCCGACGTCTACAGCCAGATCGACGGCGGGGCCGCGCTCTCCGACGAGTCCAAGGCGACCCTCGAGGCCAAGACCAACGAGTTCAAGGAGGGCTTCGTCGCCTCCGACGGTTCGCGGGTGGTCAACGAGCCCGAGGCCGAGGCCCTCTCGGAGGACGAGATCGACCGTGAGACGCTGACGGTCACCAAGAAGAAGAAGGCCTGAGGCCTGCGATGACAGCCATCCGATTCAAGGCCGAGAGGAGAGTGATCTGACGCAATGGCGAATATGCGTGAACTGCGCGACCGGATCAAGTCGGTCAACTCGACCAAGAAGATCACCAAGGCCCAGGAGCTGATCGCCACCTCGCAGATCTCCAAGGCCCAGGCGAGGGTCGCGGCGGCCCAGCCGTTCGCCGATCAGATCACCGCCATCCTGACCGACCTCGCCAGTGCGTCGTCGGTCCAGCACCGGATGCTCAACGAGCCGGAGGACGCCAGGCGTTCCGCCGTGCTCGTGGTGACCTCGGACCGCGGGATGTGTGGTGGCTACAACCACAACGTCCTCAAGGAGGCCGCCGAGCTCATCGCGTTCCTCGAGGACGCCGGCCGCGAGGTCGACATCTACGTGCTGGGCAACAAGGGCATCGTGTACTACACGTTCCGCGAGGTGGAACTCGCCGGTTCGTGGCAGGGACACTCCCAGAAGCCCGACTACCAGGAGGCCCGTCCGGCCTTCCAGCTCCTGTCCGCCGCCTTCGCGGCCGGCGGCGAGGAGACGTTCGACGCGACGGAGTTCCTCGGGAGCGACTATCCCGGGGACACCACCCGCAAGGGCGTCGACGAGGTCCACATCGTCTACACCCAGTTCAAGTCGATGCTCACGCAGACCCCGCGTGCGCGGCGACTGGCCCCGATCGAGACCCGCGTCGAGATCGAGGAGCTGGATCTGGGCGAGGACTACATGGATTCGCCGGAGACGGAGTTCAAGCCGGAGGTCACCTTCGAGCCCGATGCGGACACTCTGCTCGACAACCTCCTCCCGAGGTACATGTCGACGAGGGCGTTCGCGTCGCTGCTCGAGTCGGCGGCGTCGGAGTCTGCGGCACGCCGCACGGCAATGAAGTCGGCGACGGACAACGCGACCGAACTGGTGGAAGGCCTGAGCCGCGAGGCCAACCAGGCCCGCCAGGCACAGATCACCCAGGAAATCAGCGAGATTGTCGGTGGCGCTGGTGCGCTCGCCGCTAGCGCAGGAAGTGACTAAGCAATGACCACAGCTGTTACCGATCAGAGCACGACGGGCACGGCCGGTCTCACCGGTCGGGTCGCCCGCGTCCTGGGTGCGGTCGTCGACGTGGAATTCCCGCGTGGCGCCCTCCCGGCCCTCTTCAACGCACTCACCACCGAGATCACCCTCGAGGCCGTCGCCAAGACGGTCACCTTCGAGGTCGCCCAGCACCTCGGCGACAACATGGTGCGCTGCATCTCCATGCAGTCCACCGACGGACTCGTCCGCGGCGCGGAGGTCGTCGACTCGGGCAAGCCGATCTCGGTGCCCGTCGGCGACGTCGTCAAGGGCCACGTCTTCAACGCCCTCGGCGACTGCCTCGACGCCCCCGGCACCGGCCGGGACGGCGAGCAGTGGGGTATCCACCGCGAGCCGCCCGCCTTCGACCAGCTCGAGGGCAAGACCGAGATCCTCGAGACCGGTGTGAAGGTCATCGACCTCCTCACCCCGTATGTCAAGGGTGGCAAGATCGGCCTCTTCGGTGGTGCCGGTGTCGGCAAGACCGTGCTGATCCAGGAGATGATCACCCGTATCGCCCGCGAGTTCTCCGGTACGTCGGTGTTCGCCGGCGTCGGCGAGCGCACCCGTGAGGGCACGGACCTGTTCCTCGAGATGGAGGAGATGGGCGTCCTCCAGGACACCGCCCTGGTGTTCGGCCAGATGGACGAGCCGCCGGGGACGCGTATGCGCGTCGCGCTCTCGGCTCTGACCATGGCCGAGTACTTCCGTGACGTGCAGGGCCAGGACGTCCTGCTGTTCGTGGACAATATCTTCCGCTTCACGCAGGCGGGTTCCGAGGTCTCGACCCTTCTCGGTCGCATGCCGTCCGCCGTCGGTTACCAGCCGACCCTCGCGGACGAGATGGGCATGCTGCAGGAGCGGATCACCTCGACGCGGGGTCGATCCATCACCTCGCTCCAGGCGATCTACGTCCCCGCCGACGACTACACCGACCCGGCGCCGGCCACCACGTTCGCGCACCTCGACGCCACCACGGAGCTGTCCCGCTCGATCGCGTCGAAGGGCATCTACCCCGCGGTGGACCCGCTCACCTCGACCTCCCGGATTCTCGAGCCGGGCATCGTCGGGGAGGAGCACTACCGGGTGGCGCAGCAGGTCATCCAGATCCTGCAGAAGTACAAGGAGCTGCAGGACATCATCGCCATCCTCGGTATGGACGAGCTCTCCGAGGAGGACAAGGTCACCGTTCAGCGTGCCCGTCGCCTCGAGCGCTTCCTCGGCCAGAACTTCCTGGTCGCCGAGAAGTTCACCGGCCAGGTCGGCTCGGTCGTCCCGCTGTCGGACACCATCGAGGCCTTCGACAAGCTGTGCAAGGGCGAGCTGGACCACCTCCCGGAGCAGGCGTTCAACGGTATCGGCGGTCTGGACGACGTCGAGGCGGCCGCCAAGAAGCTCTCGGGGAAGTGACCGCTGACCATGGCTGACATCGAGGTCGAGTTCGTCACGGTCGAGCGTCGCTTCTGGTCCGGCACCGCCACCATGGTGGTCGCCAAGACCACCGAGGGCGAGATCGGAATCCAGT
>NZ_JAALEC010000298.1:0-2046 GCF_014145205.1 Dietzia sp. DQ11-44 | reverse complement strand
TGAGCCGCTGCTCGGCGAGCTGGACGCCGGTGGCACCGTGACGGTCTACACGGACGAGGGCAAGAAGGTCGCCGCGGTGCAGGGCGGGTTCCTCTCCGTGACGGCGAACAAGGTCAGCATCCTCGGCGAGACCGCGGAGTGGTCGGAGTCCATCGACCGCGGCGAGGCCGAGCGCGCGCTGTCCGAGGCAGGCGACGACCAGGCGGCCGCTGCAGCCGCACGCGGTCGCCTCCGCGCGGTCGAGAAGGCCGGCGCCTAGCAGTACGGAACGGGTCCGCCCGTGACCTGACGGCCGCGGCCACCGGAAGGGGTTGAGCAGATGGCGATCACCGGGATCATTCTCGGTGTCGTCGTGCTGCTCGTCCTCGCCCCGGTGGTCGCGGCCGTCGTCTATCGACTGGTGGTCGTGCGCAGGGACTCCACCTCGGTCCTGGTCAAACGGGACGGGGGAGACGCGTGGCGTCACGGAGCCGTCCGCTACTCCGACACCGACCTGGCGTTCTACCGGTTGTTGAGCGTGAGGTTCGGGGCGGATGTCCGTCTCGACCGCAGAAGCCTCGAGTTGGGTCCCCGTCGTCAGCCGACGGGGCACGAACTCGACGTCGCCGAGTCGGGGGAGCTCATCGTGTCCTTCTCCGGCCACGATCGCAGGGGTGGGATCAGGGAGGGCGAGATCTGCGTGGGGCCCGCCGAGCTGACCGCACTGCTGGCGTGGGTGGAGGCCTGCTCGACCGATCAGGTCCGCTCTCCGGCCCGCCGTCGGCGCTGACAGCCTTACAGGGCCCTGAGGGCCGTCCGGCACATCCCGATTCCAGGAGGAACCGTGCGTCTCGTCGTCGCCACCTGTCAGGTCGACTACGTCGGCCGACTGACGGCCCACCTGCCCATGGCGCCCAGACTGTTGCTCGTCAAGGCGGACGGGTCCGTCAGCGTGCACGCCGACGACCGGGCGTACAAGCCGCTCAACTGGATGACGCCTCCCTGTTCGTTGGTCGAGCGGGAGCATCCGGATGACCCCGCGCACCTTCTCTGGGTGGTCGAGAACAAGGCCGGCGAACAACTCCGTATCACGCTCTCCGAGGTCCACCACGACTCCCGCCACGAGCTCGGTGTGGACCCCGGGCTGGTGAAGGACGGTGTCGAGGCTCATCTCCAGGAGTTGCTGGCCGAACACATCGAGACCCTGGGGCCGGGATACAGCCTGATCCGCCGCGAGTACATGACCGCGATCGGTCCGGTCGACATCCTGGGGCGGGACGCCGACGGCGTCACCGTGGCGGTCGAGATCAAGCGTCGAGGCGAGATCGACGGCGTGGAGCAACTCACGCGGTATCTGGAACTGCTCAACCGCGACCCGCTGTTGTCTCCGGTCAGCGGGGTGTTCGCCGCCCAGGTGATCAAGCCGCAGGCCCGGACCCTCGCCGAGGACCGCGGCATCCGGTGCGTGACCCTCGACTACGACTCTCTCCGTGGGATCGAGTCGACGGACCTGCGGCTGTTCTGAGGGCGGGGACCGGGTGCCGAGACGTCACAGACGCGCGGGGACGGGCCGTCCGGCGCCCCGGCGGGAGGGGCCGGGTGGCGGTGCGCTCGAATCCGGCCCGTCGGGTGACCCGGATGACTACCACGTCCGGCGCGTCCCCGGATCGCGCGCCGGTAAGGACTACCGTTGCCCGGGATGCGACCAGGTGGTCCCCGCCGGGACCCCACACGTGGTGGCGTGGCCGGACAGGCCGGGGGGCGACGACGAGCGCCGCCACTGGCACAGCGGATGCTGGTCCGGGAGGGGCAGCCGGGGTCTCACCCGTCGGTGGAGCTGAGCCGTGGGTCGACGAGCCCCGGGTCGGCGGGCATGACCGCATCGTCGTCCGGGCGGCCGGGAATGGGCTCCAGCCTGGCACGGATCGCCGCCAGATCGGCCAGGACGCGCTCTCGGACCGACCGCAGTTCCTCGGTGTGTCGACGCGCCGTCGAGACCAGCGATGCAGCCTCGGCCGCGGCGCGGTCGACCGTCTCGCGGGCCTCGTCCTCGGCCTGACGTCTCAC
>NZ_JAALEC010000030.1:0-2774 GCF_014145205.1 Dietzia sp. DQ11-44 | reverse complement strand
CGGCGGAACGGACCTCGTCGCGACCGGTCGGGCGGGGTCGCGGGGCGCCGTGCCCACGGGTGGGCGCGGAGTCGGGCGGGGTCGGTCCGGGGAGGCCGTCCTCGTCGTCGTCGGATCGGTTCTCACTTTCCATTCCCAAACTGTACACAATTGACTACAGTCGGGTTGACGGGTGTGGATTCGCGCGCCCCGCCCCCACGTGAAAGGCCTCACGATGACCACCACCGACCGCCGCGACGACATCGACGCGATCAAGTCCCTGAAGTACCGCTACCTGCGTTGTGTGGATCTGCGACTGTGGGACGAGCTCGCCGGGACACTCGCCCCCGAGGTCTCGGCCTCCTACGGCAAGCGCCTGTCCTACACCGGCCGCGACGAGGTGGTGGCCGGGTTGCGGGAGCAGATGACCGACGACGTCATCACCGAGCACCAGGCCCACCACCCGGAGATCCAGGTGGACGGCGACACCGCGACCGGCCGCTGGTACCTGCAGGACCGGGTGATCGTGCCCGCCTTCGACACGATGATCATCGGAAGCGCCTTCTACTCCGACACCTACGCGCGCCAGGACGGTCGCTGGGTCATCACGAGCACCGGCTACAAGCGCACCTACGAGGCGATGCTCAACCTCAAGGACATCCCGAGTTTCCAGCTCACGGACAACCACCTCGCCCCCACCGGCGGGCAGTGAGGGCGCGGGCGGACGGTGCGAGCTCTGCCCGGCGAGTCGGTGACGACGACTGTGACCGTGACGGTGACGCGTGGAGCTGATCGTCATCGCCGCGCTGTGCGTGGCGGCGGCCTCGGTCATCGGCGGCGCCACCGGGTTCGGCACGTCCCTGTTGGCCACCCCGTTGATGCTGATGGCGGGCATCGGACTGGCCGAGACGGTGGTGGTGAACCTGGTCGTGGCCCTGGTCACCAGGGTGGGCGTCACCGTGCAGTTGCGCGCTCACATCACCTGGCCGCGCGTCGCGGTGCTGGGACTGGCGAGTGTGCCGGGCGCCTGGTTGGGCGTTCAGACCATCGCGTTCCTGCCGGAGGAGCACCTCAAGCCGGCGGCAGGCGCGATCACGGTCCTGTGCGGGGTCGCCATGGCGCTGCCTGCGGCAAAAACACCCCGACCGCCCTCGGCGATCGCGACCGCGGTCACCGGGGTGATCAGCGGGTACTTTTCCACCACCACCTCGCTCAACGGACCGCCTGTCGTCCTGCTGCTCAGCCGGGCCAGGCTGCCGCCGCTGGGCTTCATCGCCGACCTCGCCGGGTACTTCGTCATCACCAGCCTGGTCTCCCTCGCACTGTTGTGGTCGGGCACCGAGATCGACCTGCCCGCCCTGCTGCCCATGGTGGTGGCCTGCACCGTCGTCGGGGTCCTGGCCAACCAGCTCGGAATCGGCATCGCCATGCGCCTGCCCACCCACGTGTTCCGCTCCGCCGTGATCTCCCTCGTGGTGATCGCCGGCCTCGTCACCTTCGCCACCGCGTGATCGACCTTCGCCACCGCGTGATCGCCGTGACGCCCCGTTCCCACTCCCACAGATTCCCGTACCGACCCCGGAGGACCCCATGACCGACAGCACCGCGCAGACCGACGGCACCGCACAGACCGACTCGACCACGCAGACCGACACGATCGCGCAGCACACCGAGACCGCCGGCACCGCACGTGAGAACCGTCTGGCCGGAAAGGTCGCGATCGTCACCGGTGGCGGGCAGGGGGTCGGGGAGGGCATCGCGCTCGGCCTCGCCGAATCCGGTGCCGCGCTGTTGCTGGTCGGGCGTCGGATGCGCAAACTCGAGCGGGTCGCCGAGATCATCCGTGCGAACGGTGGGACGGCCGAGTGCCTGGCCGTGGACATCATCACCGACGGCGCCCCCGAGGCGATCATCGCGACCGCCGTGGAGAAGCTCGGCGGTGTCGACATCCTGGTCAACAACGCCAACATGGCCATGCCGCTGCCGCTGTCCGACTACCCGGACGACGAGTTTCGCAAGGCCTTCGAGGGCGGCCCCCGCGTGACCTTCACCCTGATGAAGCTGGCGCGGCCCGAGATGGCCAAGCGCGGTGGGGGCACGATCATCAACCTCGTGACCGCCGCCGCCGTCCGGTGGGACGCCGCGAACTACGGCGTCTACGCCGCGGTCAAGGAGGCCATCCGCGCCCTGACCCGCGCCGCCGCCTACGAGTGGGCGGCCGAGGGCACCCGCGCCCTCAACGTGGCGCCACACGCCCACAGCCCCGGGCTGGACTGGTGGATGGAGAACAACCCCGAGGAGGCGGAGGAGTTCGTGTCGAGCATCCCCGCCGGCCGCGTGGGCGACCCCCTCCCCGACATCGGTCGCCCGGTGGCCTGGCTGTGCTCGGCCGAGGCCTCGTACCTCAGCGGTGCCACCATCCCCCTCGACGGCGGCCAGTCCCGCTGGGGCTGACCCCGTCGTCGTCGCCCCGTACAACCCCTCTCCCCGGAAAGCCTCCGCCATGACCCCGACCACTGGTCCCACGAACACCGCACCGAACAGCCGCGACGCGCTAGCCCTGGCCGCCGACATCCGCTCCGGCGCCACCGACCCCGCCGAGGTGCTGGAGGAGGCCATTGCCCGCATTGAGCGGCTCGACCCCGGGCTGGGCGCCATGGTCTCCACGCGCATCGACGTCGCGCGCGCCGAGGTGGAGGCGGGGCTGCCGGACGGACCGCTGCGGGGGGTGCCGATCGTCATCAAGGCACTCGGCACCGATGTGGCCGGGCTACCCGCCGCCGACGGCTCCCGGA
>NZ_JAALEC010000297.1:0-3165 GCF_014145205.1 Dietzia sp. DQ11-44 | reverse complement strand
TCATCTCGAGCCCCTGCGGTCGCGGGTCGGGATGCTCGCACCCGCGGCGGACAAGGCCGAGCGCCTGGACACGCACCTGGCCGCCGGGTTCGACCCCGGTCCGGTCCGGGTGGTCGACGTCACCACCACGGTTCCCGCCGCGATCGCCGCGGACCTGGCCCTCATGGGCCCCAGTGGAGTCCACCTGGGTCGGGCCGGGGTCGAGCGGGCCATCGGGTCCGGCGACGGCCCGGTCCGCGTCCACGTCGAGGTGCGGACGTTCCGCAGGTCTCTGCAGGAGTGACGCGCTCTACACGAGTGAGGCGCTCTACAGGAGGTAGGCGCTCTACAGGAGTGAGGCGTACATCGCGTGGGTCTGCTCGGCGATCGCCTCCCACGCGAACCGCGTCCGGGCCCGCTCCTGCCCGGCACGGCCGTACGCGGCGGCCTTGCCCGGATCGACGACGAGTTCGTTGACCGCGGCCGCGAGACCGGCCTCGAAGGCGTCCGGGTCCGACTCGTCGTAGTGGACGAGCGTGCCGGTCTCGCCGTCGACGACGACCTCCGGGATCCCGCCGACATCGGAGGCGACGACGGCGGTGTCGCAGGCCATGGCCTCGAGGTTGACGATCCCGAGGGGTTCGTACACCGACGGGCACGCGAACACCGTGGCGGCGGAGAGGATCTCGATGACCTCCGCGCGCGGCAGCATGTCGCGGAGCCAGAAGACGCCGTCCCGGGTGGACTGCAGGTCGGCGACCAGTGATTCCATCTCGGCCGCGATCTCCGGGGTGTCCGGGGCACCCGCACAGAGCACGAGCTGGGCGTCCGGGTGGAAATCTCGGGCCGCGCGGACCAGGTGGGGCACTCCCTTCTGACGTGTGATGCGACCGACGAACGCCACGATCGGTCGGTCCGGGTCGACACCGTGCCGCCGGAGGACCGAGTCCTCCCCGGCGAACGTCTCGACCGGTGACCACACCGAGGTGTCGATGCCGTTGAGGATCACGTGGATCTTCTCCGGATCGACCTCGGGGTAGACGCGCAGGATCTCGTCCTTCATCCGTGCACTCACCGCGACCACGGCGTCAGCGTGGGCGAAGGCGTTGCGCTCCGACCACGACGAGACGCGGTAGCCGCCCCCGAGCTGCTCGGCCTTCCAGGGTCGGCTGGGCTCGAGAGAGTGCGCGGACACCACGTGGGGGATGCCGTAGAGCTCCCCGGCGAGGTGGCCGGCCAGGCCCGCGTACCAGGTGTGGGAGTGGACGATGTCCGCCCCCTCCGCGGCCACGCACATGCGCAGTCCGGCGGAGAGGGTCCGGATCGCCGGGTTGGCGTCCTCGCCCAGCTCCGGATCGGGCCGGAACGCCCGCGCGGTGTCGCGGTCCGCGCCCATGCACAGGACGTCGACCTCGCACAGCGGCCGCAGGGTGGCCACCAGTTCGGTCACGTGGACCCCCGCCCCGCCGTAGACCTCCGGTGGGTACTCCCTCGTCATCATCGCTACTCGCACACCGGTCAACCTAGCCCCCCGGGGCGTGCACGGGACCGTTGCGGGTGAACCCCGCCCGACCACGGGGTGTCGGCGCGGGGCGGTGCGGGGGCAAGTCCCGTGATGGTCCGTGGCAACGGCCCGGAAGTCGTTACGGTGGGGGGGTGAGGAACCAGCCGCACGTCCTAGCAATCGTTCTCGCCGGTGGCGAGGGCAAGCGCCTCTTCCCGCACACCGCGGACCGCGCCAAACCGGCGGTGCCGTTCGGCGGGTCGTACAGGTTGATCGACTTCGTCCTGAGCAACCTCGTCAACGCCGGTTTCATGCGGATCTGCGTCCTCACGCAGTACAAGTCGCACTCCCTCGACCGGCACATCTCCCAGGTGTGGCACATGAGCGGGATGGGGGGCGAGTACATCACCCCCGTTCCCGCGCAGCAGCGGCTCGGACCGCGGTGGTACACCGGGTCGGCGGACGCCATCCTGCAGTCGCTGAACCTGGTCCACGACGAGAAGCCGGACCACATCGTCGTCTTCGGGGCCGATCACGTCTACCGCATGGACCCCCGTCAGATGCTCGACCACCACATCGCCACGGGGGCCGCGGTCACGGTCGCCGGGATCCGGGTCCCCCGCAGTGAGGCCTTCGCCTTCGGCTGCATCGACGCGGGGGACGACGACCTGATCCGGGACTGGGTCGAGAAGCCCTCCGATCCTCCGGGGACGCCGGACGACCCGGATGCGACGTTCGCCTCGATGGGCAACTACATCTTCACGACGGATGCGCTCGTCACGGCCCTCAAGGCGGACGCGGAGAAGCCGGATTCCACCCACGACATGGGCGGGGACATCATCCCCGCGCTGGTGGAACAGGAGCGCGCGTACGTCTACGACTTCGCCCGCAACCGGGTCCCGGGCGAGACGGAGCGCGACCGGGGGTACTGGCGTGACGTGGGGACCATCGACGCGTTCTACGACGCCCACGTGGACCTGGTCTCAGTGCACCCGGTGTTCAACCTCTACAACAACCTGTGGCCGATCCGGACCCAGCAGGACAATCTGCCGCCAGCCAAGTTCGTCAACGGCGGCATGTCCCAGGAGTCGATGGTGGGGGCGGGGACGATCATCTCCGCGGCCACCGTGCGCAACTCCGTGGTCTCGAACAACGTGGTGGTCGAGGACGGCGCCGTGGTGGAGGGCAGCGTGCTGATGCCCGGTGTGCGCATCGGTCGGGGCGCCGTGGTGCGCAGGGCGATCGTGGACAAGAACTCCTCGATCGGCCCGGGCGACGTGATCGGCGTGGATCACGAGCGCGACCGGCTCCGGTTCCCGATCAGTGCCGGCGGAGTGGTGAGCGTGTCCAAGAACTCCGTCACGTCGCTGCCCGGCTGAGTCGCCAGCCGGGTCCGGTCCAGGGTTCGCCGCCTCCGGGCGCGCGGGCTCAGAGTGCGACCACGGTCAGCCCGCCGCCGACGGGCAGCACGGTGACGTGTGCGTGTTCGGGCAGGTCCGCGCCCTCCGGCAGCGGTGCGTGCTCACCGATCAGGACCAGCGCACCGCCGGGACGCAACAGTTGGTGAGCGCGGGACACCACCCGGGCGACCGAGTGATCCGGGACATCGGCGACGAGCAGGTCGTAGGCGCCGTCGGCGAGCTTGTCGGCCACCTCCAGCGGCCGCGCCGCGATGTAGCGGG
>NZ_JAALEC010000296.1:0-2428 GCF_014145205.1 Dietzia sp. DQ11-44 | reverse complement strand
GCACTGGCCGGGCTCGGCGGGTTCATCCTCGCCTCCGGGATCGCCTCACTCGTCGGGGGGCGGATCTTCGGCCGGCTCGCCGACCGGTCCAGTCGTCGGCTCATGGCGTGGGCGGCCGCCGCCGCCTCGATCGTGGCGCTGGGTTTCGTGGTGGCCGTCTCGCTCCCCGGCGTCGACGGCTCGTCCGCGCTGGGGACCGTGTTCTTCGTGGGCGGATACTTCCTGCTCACGCTGTTGCACTCCGGGGTCCGCGTGGGGCGCAAGACCTATGTCGTGGACGTGGCCGAGGGCGACCTGCGGACGACCTACGTCGCGGTCTCCAACTCGGCCATGGGGATCATCCTGCTCGTGGTGGGCGGCATCAGTTCGGTCATCGCGCTGGCGGGGGTCGAGTGGGCGCTGGTCTTCCTGGCGATCCTGGGGTTGATCGGTGCGGTGTCGGCGCTGAGAATGCCCGAGGCGTCGGCGGCCCGGTGATGCCGGGTGCGTGAGCGCCCCGGAGTGTGGAAGCCTCGGGACGGACGGCGGGTGAAGCCCGCCGGTCATGACGACGACGAGGAGACGCGCCGTGCCCGATGACAATGTCACCCTCACGGATTTCCGAGCAGGCCTGCTCGATGGCAGCGAGAAGGATCTGGCCGACTACGCCGGTCAGGTCGTCTTGGTGGTCAACACCGCCAGCAAATGCGGGTTCACCCCCCAGTACAAGGGGTTGCAGAAGCTGTACGAGGAGTACCGCGACCAGGGCTTCGTGGTGTTGGGCTTCCCGTGTGACCAGTTCGCGCACCAGGAGCCGGGCACCGACGAGGAGATCGGGTCGTTCTGTGAGCGCAACTTCGGGGTGGAGTTCCCGCTGTTCTCCAAGATCGAGGTCAACGGATCGGGCACCCACCCGCTGTACCGCTGGCTCAAGTCGCAGGAATCCGGTCTGCTGGGCGGTCGGATCTCGTGGAACTTCACCAAGTTCCTCATCGGGCGTGACGGCACCGTGGTGGGTCGGTTCGGCCCCAACCGTAAGCCTGAGGACCTGCGCAAGGCCGTCGAGGAGGCGTTGCGGGAGTCGTGAGGCCGTGCGGTGAGTGGGCCGATTCAAGTTGCTGCGGCTAAGGTTATTAAGTCATCACTGAGAACTCTGGAGCCGTATGTCTGTCGGAATGCCCCGATTCGCCGCCACCGCCACCGCCGGCGCGCTGGCCCTCGCCCTGACCCTCGGTTCGGTCGCCCCGGCCGGAGCGCAGCTCGGCAGCATCGACCCGACCACGTTGGGGCCGGACGATCTGGAGACCATCATCGAGGCCGTGGGTTCCGTCCCTCTGGGCTCGACCGCCGGTTCGCTCGGGTCGGTGGGCTCCGCGGACATCCCGCTCGGTGAGGGATCCTCTGCCCCCATCGGGACGCCCTCCCCGGTCGATCCGAGCATCACCGAGACCGAGTTCCGGGGAGTCGAGCGCACGCGGGGGGAGTATCAGTACTGGATCGTCGCCTCGGAATCGATGCAGCGCGAGATCACCGTCGAGGTGGTCCCGTCCCGGGGTGAGGGCGCCGCTCCGGTGCTCTACATGCTCGACGGCGTCGGCGCCCCGGTGAGCAGCACCGGGTGGAACCACCAGGGCCAGATCGCGGATCGGCTCGCGGACGAGGACGTGCACGTGGTCAATCCTGCCGGCGCGTTCGCCTCGTACTACACCGACTGGGAGCAGCCGGACCCGGTCCTGGGCAACAACAAGTGGGAGACCTTCCTCACCGAGGAGCTGCCGGGCGTCGTGGCCGAGCAGCTCGAGACGAGCGGCAGGAACGGGATCGGGGGGATCTCGATGGGCGGCCAGGCGGCCATGCACCTGGCCGCCACGCACCCCGGGCTCTACGACGCCGTGATGTCCTTCAGCGGCTACTACTCCACGATGGACGCGCTCGGTTACCAGACCGTCCGGCTCAGCGTGGAGACCCGCGGTGGCCAGGTGGACAACATGTGGGGTCCGCACCGAAGCGGGCGCTGGGCGGAGAACGACACCATCTCTCACCCGGAGGGACTGCGGGGCAAGGCCGTCTACTTCTCGTCCGGCAGTGGTGAGATCGGCCCGGAGGACCTGCAGGAGTACGGCGGCGGCGCGGACGTCCAGAACCTGCTCATCGGACTGGTCCTGGAGAAGGGCGTGCGCGAGGGCACCGAGGCCTTCGAGAGGGCGCTCGACCGCGCGAACGTCGACCACCGGGTGGACTACTCCGACACGGGGCTGCACAACTGGCCGAACTTCCTCAAGAACTTCGAGGCCGGCTGGGAGCACATCAAGCCCGCTCTCGAGGACTGACCCCCGCCCCAGCGCCCTCGCGATCGCCCCATGCTCGCCCCGGCGCCCTCGCGCTCGCTCCCGTCATCGATAAGACCGTTCCGCGCACCCCCTTCTCGGGCGATGTGTGCGGAACGCTC
>NZ_JAALEC010000295.1:0-14680 GCF_014145205.1 Dietzia sp. DQ11-44 | reverse complement strand
GCGCTCGCGGCCGCCGGCGGGCCAGTCGGGGAGCTGCTCGAGGCCACCGTCCTCGACGGCTCTCTCGAGCCGGAGGCCGACTCCCTCGTGGTCTCGCGGGAGGTCTCGCGGGACAACGGCTGGACGATGGGCACGCGGGTCCCGCTCGTCGGCCCGGACGGCAGTGAGTCCACCCTCCGGGTGACCGGTGTCTACGACGACGCCCAGATCCTCGGACCCTTCTACACCGGTATCGACGTCTACGAACGGCTGGTTCCGGAGAACCTCCGCTCGACCGCGATCGTGCTGGCCAAGGCCGCCGAGGGCACCTCACCCGACCAGGTGCTGGCCGCCGTCACCGAGGAGCTCTCCGACATCCCGATCGCCACCGTGCAGAGCAAGCAGCAGTACATCGACGTCCAGTCGGGCGGGATCGACCAGTTGCTGACGATCATCTACGCCCTGCTCGGCCTGGCCCTGGTCATCGCGGTGCTGGGGATCGTCAACACCCTGGCGTTGTCGGTGATCGAGCGGCGCACGGAGATCGGCATGCTGCGGGCCGTGGGCATGCAGCGGTCCCAGATCCGGCGGACGATCAACCTCGAGTCCACGCAGATCGCCGTGTTCGGGGCACTGGTCGGCGCGGCGGTCGGCGTCTATCTGGGCTGGGCGTTCGTCTCCGTGCTGGCGGACAGTGGGCTCAGCGAGACCACCATCCCGTGGGAGACGATCGGGATCGTGCTGGTGGCCTCGGCGTTCGTGGGGGTCCTGGCCTCGCTGTGGCCGGCGCACCGGGCCGCCAAGACCGACCCGCTGGAGGCGATCGCGGACTAGCCGCCGACCGAGAGCCACGCGGCCGCCGCCGCTCCGGCGATCATCGCGGGCCCGAACGCGATGCCGGTGTGACGGTCGGCTCTACGGCTGAGGAGTAGCACCAACGCCACCACGGCGTTGAGCGCGAACGCGGCCAGAGTCCCGACCAGGACGTAGTACCACCCGAGCCAGCCCAGGAAGAGGCCTAGCACGCCGGCGAGTTTGACGTCGCCCAGCCCGAGTCCCGAGGGGTTGATGAACGCCAGGGTGAAGTAGAAGGCCAGCAGGGCGAGCGCCGCGGCGGCGGCGCGCCCCAGGGCGCCCCAGTCCCCGGTCACCGCGGACGCCACGCCCAGCGTCGCCAGGAGGACCGGGTACATGGGGACGACGACGACATCGGGCAGCCGATGCACGGCCAGGTCGATCGCCACGAGCACCCCACAGGCCACCGCGAGCGCCGCGAACGCGACCAGCTCGGGAACGGTACCGGCCAGCCCGGCGGCTCCCGCCCCACCGGCGGCGGCCAGGCCCACGTGGAGACCGGAGCGCAGCCAGCGGGAGTCGGAGTCTGCGATGGACCGGATCCACCCGGTCAGCGCCGCGGCGAGTGCCCCGCACACCACGGCGGTGAGGAGCACGGTCGCTGTGACACTCGGGAGCACTAGGAGAAGGCCTCCATCATGTTCATCGCTGTCGGGCCCAGGAGCACGATGAACAGTACCGGCAAGATGCACACCATCAGCGGGAAGATCACCTTGACCGGGATCTGCATGGCCTTCTCCTCCGCGCGCTGGCGGCGCTTGCTCCGCAGCTCCGAAGCCTGGGTGCGCAGCACGTCGGCGATCGAGATGCCGTAGGCGTCAGCCTGGATGATGGCGCGGACGAATCGGCGCAGGTCGGCGACGTCGGTGCGGCGGGCCAACGATTCGTACGCGTGCCGGCGCAGTTGACCCACCTGGATCTCCTGCAGAGTGCGGGTGAACTCATCGGCGAGTGGTCCCTTGCCGTTCTTCGCCGCGCGGGCCATGGCCGAGTCGAAGCCCAACCCGGCCTCCACGGCGATGGTCATCTGGTCCAGGGTGTCGGCCAGTTCCAGCTGGATGGCCTGACTGCGCTCCTGTCCGCGGCTGTGGAGGAGCAGTTCCGGGACGAAGTAGCAGACCAGGGTGACCGCCGCGGCCAGGAACACAGGTAGAGCACCGGTGGTGCTGGAGACGAACAGCAGGCTTAACAGCGCCGCCCCGATGCCCAGCACGAGTTTGGCCACCAGCAGCTTCTCGAGGGGCCACCCCTGGGGTCTGCCGGCTTTGATCTGCAGCTTCTCGAGCATCCGGATCGACGGCGCCGGGGTGAACTTCCGCGCGATCGTGGCCAGGGTGCCACCGGTCTCCTCGTCCTCGGGGACCACTGCCTCCACCGCGTGGTGTTCGGGGTACATCCCCCGGCTGAGGTTGAGGACCGTGCGCTGGCGCGCCCGGCCGGGGCCGGCGAGCACCGCCCAGCTCAGCAGGAACACCGACACGGCCAGGACCGAGACGGCGAACATGGCCATCGGTTCCACGGCGTGCCTCCTTCCAGAACGCTAGGAGCGTTCAGAACGTGATGTTGACGACCTTGCGGAGCCAGAGCGCACCCACCACGAGCAGCACCACGCTGACGCCGATCAGGGTGTAGCCCAGCAGGCCCTCGGTGAACTTGGAGATGTACTCGGGGTTGCTCATGAACAAGAACCCGGAGATGCCGAACGGCAGCGCCATGAGGACGTACGCCGAGAGTTTGCCCTCGGCGGCCAGCGCCTTCACCTGTCGGCGGATCTGGTTCCGCTCCCGGATGGTGTGACCGACCCCGTCGAGCACCTCGGCGAGGTTGCCGCCGACCTCGCGGTTGATCGCGATGGCCTGTGTGACCCACTCGAAGTCCTCGCTCCCCATGCGGCGGGCGGTCTCCTCCAGCGCGGGGGCGAGATCACGGCCGACCCGGGTTTCGTTGATGATGCGGGCGAACTCCTCCGAGGTGGGCTCCTCGGCCTCTCTGGCAACGGAGGCCAGGGCCTGGAGGAGGCTGTGGCCGGCCCGCAGGCTACTGGCCATGAGCTGCAACGAGTCATCCAACTGGTCTGCGAAGGCGGCCCGGCGACGGGAGGCTCGGATGTCCAGCGCGAACTTGGCACCGATCGGAGTGAGCGCGGCCAGGAAGAGTCCGGTGACCGGCCCTACAGCGACAAGCCCCAGTGCGAAGGTCACCACTGCGGCGACGCCCACCAGGAAGACGAAGTCCTGGAGGCCCATCTTGACCCCGGCGCGTTCCAACGCACCGGCCCCCGGTGCGCCGCGGCGGCTCAGGGTGGTGTCGATGGCCGTGGTGGCTGCCGTCGCCGTCCGCGAGATGATCCCGGGCCCCTCGTGAACCCCTGGCCGACGCCGGGCACGGGGGACACTTCCCGGACGCGGGGAGAGGACGAGGAACGCGCCGATGAGTAGTGCCAGGGAGAGTGCTGCCACCCCGAGCCCGGCCGGGGAGGCCAGGACCTGGCCCATGGACTCGTTCATCGGCTTTTCCCGGGGGGTGTGGGAACATCGAACACCCGCGGCGAGAGCGTGATGCCCATTTCTTTGAATTGGTCGGTGAAGCGGGGGCGCACCCCGGTGGAGATCGGCTTGCCGAGGAATTTCCCGTCGGTCCCGACGCCGGCGGAATAGTCGAAGAGGAACGCGTCCTGCAGGGTGACCGTCTGGCCCTCCATCCCCTGGACCTCGGTCACCGCGGTGACCCGTCGGGTGCCGTCACGCAATCGGGTCAGCTGGATGATCACGTCCACGGCGGAGGCGATCTGCTCCCGGATGGCCCGCAACGGAAGGTCCATCCCGGCCATCAGAACCAGGGTCTCCAGGCGGGCCACCGCATCGCGCGGGGAGTTGGCGTGGACGGTCGACAGTGACCCGTCGTGACCTGTGTTCATGGCCTGCAGCATGTCCAGGGTCTCTCCGCCGCGAACCTCGCCCACCACGATCCTGTCGGGGCGCATACGCAGGGAGTTGCGCACGAGATCGCGGATGCTGATCTCGCCCTTGCCCTCGATGTTCGCGGGCCTGGCCTCCAGCCGCACCACGTGGTCCTGCTGCATCTGCAGTTCGACCGCGTCCTCGATGGTGACGATGCGCTCGGACTCGGGGATGAACGAGGACAGGACGTTGAGCAGCGTGGTCTTTCCACTGCCGGTGCCGCCGGAGACGATGATGTTGAGCCGGGCCTGGACGCAGGCCCGCAGGAGTTCGGCCATTTCCGGGGTGAGGGTGCCGAACCCGATCAGGTCGTTGACCTTGAAGGGGTCCTTGGAGAACTTACGGATGGTGAGCGACGAGCCGTTGACCGCCAACGGGGGGATGACGGCGTTGACGCGGGAGCCGTCCGCCAGGCGGGCGTCGACCAGAGGGGAGGACTCGTCGATGCGTCGCCCGATCCGGGAGACGATCCGCTCGATGACCTGACGCAGGTGCTCCTCGGAGGTGAAACGGGCGGAACTCCGGGTGAGCCGCCCCCGCTGCTCGACGTAGATCATGTCCGGGCCGTTGACCATGATCTCGGTGACCGTGGGGTCGGCCAGTAGTCGCTCCAGCGGACCGTGCCCCAGGACGTCGTCCTGGATGTCGCTGATGAGCCGCAGCCGCTGTTCAGCGGTCAGTGGGACCGTCTCGTCCTCCACGACCTTGTTGAGCTCGGTGCGCACCAGGGCGTGGAGCTGATCCTCGGTGAGCGACGGGTTGTTGAGCCTGGCACCGACCCGTTCGAACAGCGCGGCGGACGCGCGCTCCTTGAGGGCGATCAACGCGTCGGGCTCGGGAAGCGCCGAGGGAACCGGGGAAGCCGGCTGGGTGACCCTGATGGTCTGCGGTGGCGTGGTAGCCGGGATGGCTCGCGAAGGTACGGTGGCACCGCTCTGACCAGGAGCGATCGAGGTCTCCCGCGCAGGTGTCATGGCCGGTGTTGTGGCCGGGTCGCCCGGGGCGAGTTCGGGCGCGGCGCTCTCGCCTCGGGCGGCGCGCAGGCGGTCGCTCAGGCTCATCGTGTGCCTCCTCGGCGCAGGCGGTGACGGCCTCCGAGTCGGGAACCGAGCTTGGTCGCCGCGGGCCCGGGCTCCTTCAAGGGCGCAGGGGCGAAGCGGTCCACCAGGCGCCGCAGCTTCTTGGTCATGGGATCGCGGACCTCGTTCTGCATCAGCGGAACCCCCTGATTGATGGATACCGCAGCCGCCCGCGAGCGAGGCAAGACCAGGTCCACACCGGTACCGATCGTCGCCTCTACATCCGCTCGGGTGAGCCCGCTGTGGGTGTCGGCAAAGTTCACCACGATGTGGCGGCGGTCGAAGCCCATCCCGAGGTCACGGAGAATGTCCAGTTCTTTGCGCAGTCCCCGCACTCCGGGAACGTCCATGCTGGTGACCAGGATCAGGTCGTCGGTCATATCGAGGGCCGCGAGGGTGTGGTCTGTCAGTGCCGGGGCGGTGTCGATGACGACATATCGGAACTCCGCCGCCAGCGTCTGGAGGAGATGGGTGAGTTCCGATACGCCCACCAGTTCGGCCTCGGCCGGGGAGTTCGGTCCGCACACCACGGTCAGGCCGGTGTCGTGCTGGGTGAGGAACGTCTTGAGCACCATCGAGTCGCGCGCGGCCGCTCCCTGCACCACGTCGACGATGGTGTGTTCGGGTGTGAGGTTGAGAGCGTTGGCGACATCTCCGAACTGCAGATCCAGGTCCACCAGCACCGTGGAATGTGGTGCGGACCGGGCAAGCCCGACGGCCAGGTTGGCGGCGATGGTTGTCTTGCCCACGCCGCCCTTGGGCGAGACCACGCTGATCACCTGCCCGCGCCGCGACTGCGGGCCCGCGCCGGCGTCGGTGCCGTCCCCGTGTCCGGCCGGAGCGCGCTGTCGGGTGACCCTGATGGCTCGATCAAGTGCCCCTCGGATCTCGTCCTCCTCCGATTCGGTGGGGACGATGTCGCTCACCCCCGCCCGCATGGCCGCGAGTCCGAGTTCGGCGACCCGGTCGCTGACCAGGACCACTGCGATACCGGGGCACTCGACATCGAGCCGCGAGGCCAGCGCGAGGGCGGCTTCTGTCCCGGAGCGCTCGTCGATCACGACGACCTCGGGGATCTCCCCACCGCCGAGTTGCTGGAACAGCTGCGCTGGGCTTTCCGGGAGCGGGCCCGGGGGCAGTGCCGGTATCGACTGGCCGGTGGCGGCCCGGAACCGGTCGCGGAGGTCGACGAAGTCGGTGGCCAGCAGAATGTTGTTCATCGGTACACGTTCCCCGGGTTGACGATGCGGGTGCCGTCCTCCGGTGTGGCGGAGTCCTCGAGGGAGAGCCAGATCGAGCCGTTCTCTCCCGAGAAGACGACCTTTTCCGCGTCCGGGGCCGTGAGCGCCAAAGTCACCATCGCGCCGCCGTCGTGAACCGGGGCGTCTGCGGGATCGGTCGAACCGGCCTCTTCGGACGCGGAGGGAGATAACCCGCCCTGGACGCGCAGTACGAGGATCTTGTGGAGCAGCAGGTGGGTCTGGTCTCCGATCGTGGCGAAGACACCCACCGTGTCCCCGGGTGTGATCGTTCCACCGACGACCTGGGGCGAGTTCAGAGGAATCGTCACCTGGTGGAATCCCTCCGGTGCGGGGATGCCGCCGAACTGCTGGAGGGACTGCAGTGACGCGAAACGCCCGGCCAGAAGCTGTTCCCCGGCAGCGAGATCGGTGGCCGCGACCATGGTTCCGAGCTCCTGGAGGTCGGTCACCGAATTCGGTCCCGCAGCCGTGGCGGGAAGCTCCCGCAGCTCGACCAGCTCGCCGAGTGCGGACGCAGGGGTTCCCTCGCTGATCGGCGCAGTCGCGACCAGGACGCTCACCGGTTGGAGGTCTGCCATGGCCCGTTCGTCAGCTGCGCTGACGTAGCGCAGAAGAAGGGCGGCGCCCAGGAGCGCCAGGAGGACGGCGACGGCTACTGCCACGACACGACGGTTCACTTCAGCTCACTTACTCGTTTGGGAGGAGGTAGACGGCGGTGGCGCCGAGATTCTGCGTGCTCGGCCCGTACTCGAAGTCGTCTGAACGATCGAGGAACTCCGTGAAGTAGCCACTGATGCACCGCTCATTGCCGCTACACGGGCTGTTCCAGTTCGCGCCGGACAAGTGGTAGCCGGTGATCGTGAATGCCGCGTACCCGTAGACGCGGTAGTAGGCGTTGTTTCCTTGGCCGCGGTAGGAGTCGAACAGGGGAAGAAGGATCGTCTTGTTGTGGAGGGACGACATGCAACTCGTACCCCCCTTGTTGCCGGGGGCTCCCTGAACTTCCTGACCGATCCTGGTGAATGCCTGACAGGTTCCCGCATTCGGGGCCAACCAGCCGAACCCTCCCGGAACCAGGTTCCCCGAGGGCACGGGGCAGTCCGTGTTGGAGGTCTTGGTGAACTCGATGGTCCGCTCGATCTTGTCCGACGGAATCCCTCCGCCGGTCTGCGCCCAGAACTCACACACGTAGAAGGCGAGCGGAAGGGCAGACGTACCGCTGATCGGCGAACCCCACCCCGCGGTACTTACGGCTCCGACCTCGGACTCGTTAATTCCCAGAACAGGTGCGAACCAGTGCTCTCGGGTACCGGACGTGTCGACGGTGACCTTGCCGGCTGCTGCCACGAGGTCCACCGACACCGAGTTCTCGGCCGCGGAGGCGTTCATGTCGACGAGCTGCCGAGCAGTTGTTCTGGCCCGTGTGGTCCCACAGTCGCTCCTGGCACAATCCTGGGCGATCGCCAGAGCGGCGGCGTCCGCTCCCATCTGCAACTTCTGCCTGTCTGAGTGAACGGCAGCGATGTCGATCGAAATGGCGGCGAACCCGATAAGGGGAACCATCAGCAGGGCGACGAGGACGCTCACGGCCCCTCGGTCGCTGCGAGTCGCGTCTACCCGTTGCATCGCATGCTCCCGGTACCGGTGAGGGTGAAGTCGCCCATCGGGAGGAACCCGCTGAGCATCTCGAACGGGTAGGTGACGGTGACCGTGGCGGTGGGGGTCGAATCCTCGGGTGCGCAGTTCGCCGGTGTTACCTCGACGTCGGACGCGGGAATGCCCAATCCGATCGCGGCTGCTGTCGCGGCCGACTTGGCCGCGTCGACGTCGTTCTGCAGCGCCATCACGCGCACGCCGTCACGGGCGGCGTTGGAGAGCGTGGTCTGGATGTTGTAGGCCCGGCCGAATTCGATGATCCCGATCACGAGCGTCAACAGGATCGGGACGACCAAAGCGAACTCCACGGCCGCGGCTCCGCGGTCACGGAGGGGTCTGGTCATGGCTTGTCCTCGAGGGGTGAGGGGAGGGGAGGGAGGGGTTGAAACTGGCTCCGGCGCAGCGCCCGGGCTGGGCGCTGCGCCGGAGCGGTGTCGTCAGCAAGTGCTCGGCATCAAGCCCCTGCGCCAGCGTTCACGCCGGTAAGGCGGGCTTGGACCGTCTCGAAGAGCGTGTTCAGCTGACCACCGAGCGCAGTAACCGCCACGATGATCACGATTGCGATCAGCCCGACCATCAGGCCGTACTCCACGGCCGTAGCGCCGCGGTCCTTGCGGTCGTCAAGCCGCTCACCGGCGAGGGCGAAGAGGGTGAAGAAGTAAGTAGCAACCTGGCTCATGATGAACCGTCCTTCTGGTGCGGGGGTCGGTCGACCCGAGGGGAGGGGTGCGTCCGATTCGTTGTGAATCAGTGACGTGAATCACTATCTCACATCAGCTGTGATTGTCAAAGCAATCTGATTAATCCGTGGCCTCAGGTCAGCCCACCGTCCCGGTCGAGTGGCGGCCGGGATGCCCCGGGCTGGACCGTTCAGGCGAACCCGGACCCGGAAGAGTGACCCGGATTCGCAACTGAACACCGCATACATGCACCCGCACAGTGATTGTCACCAGTTGTGAGGATGCCCGGACGGAGGGGTGGCAGAGGCACGAAACAGACAGCCTTGACACATGGCTGACGTATCACGGTGCTTCTGGGGCGGAACTCTAGACTGTGAGAACCTTAAACATCAAGCCAGGTAACCTAAGCGATTCCGCCGCCGCGTCTGGACGCGCGTCAGAGAGTGCGCCGCAGCCGGGCGTGTGGTGTAGGGCGAATCATTGCCCCGAGGGGCGAGAGCTCAGCGCAGGAGGCCGAAGAGGCGTCCGCCACGATGCTCGTGGCGCGAAAGCGCGGACCCGAGGAGGTCCGCGTCGTGTTCGTGGTCGACCTCGGAGCCGGCCAAGCGGCCCACGGTGCGCTCCCAGAGCAGTCCCTCGTATACGGAGAGGAGGTCCAGGGCGGCGGCGGCGGGGTCGCGAAGCCCGGCGGCGTCGAGGGCGCCGGCCAGGTCGCTCGGGTCCAGCAGGGCGGCGACGAGATCGGTGGTGTCGTCCTTGCCGGTGAGTTCCATGATGAGCGCTGAGCGGGCCGCCAGCTCGCCGCGGTAGTCGGCGAGGAGGCCCTCGATCATCCGCGTGAGCATCGACAGGACGTCGTCGGCCTCGGAGGACGCGAGTTCCTGGATCCCGGACACCTCGACGAACCCTCGCAGGAGAGAGGTGAGCCTGTCGACAGTGAGGGAGAGGAGCTGCGCGCGCGTGCGGCAGTAGTAGGAGGTGGAACCGGAGGGCAGTCCGGCCTCGGAGTCCACGGCGCGGTGGGTCAGCGCGCGAACGCCGTCCCTGGCCACTACCTCGATCGCCGAATCGGCGATGAGCATGCGCCGGTCCTCCATGGTGGCTCCCGTCGTCGTGGTTCACAGGCCTTCAGCTCGACCGCTGTAGCGCGGGCCGCTGCCGACTAGAGGGTCAGCCTATCGCCGGGATCCCGTTCCTGGATCGAAACAACTCCACGCCCCGACACCGGTTTCGGTGTCGGGGCGTGGAGAGGGAGGCCGGGCGGGTCAGGCCGCCGAGGCGACCTTGCGGGCGCGCCGCTTCTCTGAGTACTTGAGTGCCGTCTGCAGGCCGGCCCGCTGTCCTTCCTCCTGCGCCGGGAGAGGCTTGGGCAGGTCCGCGAACATGCGCTCGGAGTGCGTCTCCGGGGCGTCGTCGGCCGTGCGCCGCAGCATGTGGTCGGGCAGCGACATCTTGGCGATGGTGCGCCACGCCTTGAAGTACTGCACGGGTAGCGGGCCCGCCACGTACGGCAGGTCGTATTTGCGGCAGACCTCGCGAACCCGGACCGATGCCTCGGCCAGACGGTTGGACGACATGTCGGGGTAGATGTGGTGCTCGATCTGGTACGACAGGTTGCCCGAGAGGAAGTCGATGACCGGCCCGCCGGTGAGGTTGGCGGAGCCGAGCATCTGACGGAGGTACCACTCGGCGCGCGTCTCGTTCTCCACGTCCTTCTTGGTGAACTTCTCGGCGCCGTCGGGGAAGTGCCCGCAGAAGATCACCGCGTTGGTCCACACGTTGCGGATGCCGTTGGCGGCGAGGTTGGCCGTCATGGTGGATTTCCAGCCCTTGCGGGAGAGCGCCGGGTAGAAGACGTAGTCCTTCGCGAGCTGGCGCCCGGCCTTCTTGGCAAAGAGGCCGAGCTTGTTCATGGTCTCGCGGCGGTCGTCCCGTCCCTTCGCGACCTTGCCCAGCTCGAGATGCTGGATACCGACGCCCCACTGGAACAGCAGCGCGAGCACCGCGTTGTAGACGAGGTTGCCGTAGAAGAACGGGTGCCAGCGCTGGTCGCGCGTCACGCGGAGCACTCCGTACCCGACGTCGTCGTCCAGGCCGACGATGTTGGTGTACTTGTGATGGATGTAGTTGTGGGTCTGCTTCCAGTGCTCGGCCGTACCGACGATGTCCCACTCCCACGTGGTGGAGTGGACCTCCGGGTCGTTCATCCAGTCCCACTGCCCGTGCATGATGTTGTGTCCGAGCTCCATGTTCTCGACGATCTTGGAGAGCCCGAGTGCGCCGGCGCCGATGGCCCACGCGGTGCGGTTGCGCGACCCGACCATCAACAGTGCACGAGAGCCCACCTCGAGGGCGCGCTGGAAGCGGATCGTGTTGCGGATGTAGGTGGCGTCCCGCTCGCCGAGGGAACCGATGATGTCCTGGCGGATCTGCTCGAGTTCCTCACCGAGGGCTTCGATGTCGGCCTCGGAGAGGTGTGCGAATTCCGGGATGTCAGTGATAGCCATGAACCTACGGTACCGTAGGTTACGGTCGCGTAGGTAGGGTTTAGTCGGTTGAGTCACACTTGAGGCTCGACCTCGGCCCGTGGCGGGGCGCCTCGACTAGGGGAGTGGGAACCCCGCTCGGGTCGAGGCTACGGCGCTCTGGCCAGCGGCGGAGCCTGTCGATGCCACATCGTTTGTCACGGTTGTGTAACGTCGACCGGGTTCGCGGCGACATAGGGGTTGTCACGCGCCGCGGGGGGCTCGAGGGAATTGCTGGAGCCCGTCCGGCGGCAACGGGGACCACCAGACCGCCAGATACGCAAGTACGCTTTCAGTACGGATCACAAGGGGACACATCATGAGCAGTGCCAACGACATCTTCCTGCAGGCCATCCAGCCCATCGTCGACATCTTCTGGACCCTGGTGTGGACCGCCACCGGCTCGACCGTCAGCGTTCCCCGCCCGGTGGCGCCCACGCCGTCCACCTGATCAGGCGCGGCCAGGTGAGAAACCCGGCCCCCTGAACCGGCTCGCTACCCCGGCCCGCCTCTCATCCGAGAGGCGGGTCGGAGTGCATTTCTTGCCCTCGGCACAGGTCCGCGCCCCGAGCCCGAGCCGTCACAACCCGAACTTCTCGCTTCCTCCCAGGTCGATCGGGATGGAGGCCCCGGTGATCCCCGCGCCGGCGGCGCTGCACAGGTAGACGGCCATCGACGAGATCGCCGACGCCTCGACCCACGGCTCGGGCAGCTGGTTCATCCCGCTGAAGGTCTCGGCCGCGTCCTCGAGCGTCGTGCCCTCGCCCCCGGTCATCATGGCGATCATCGACGGGTTCTCGATCATGGGGGTGCGGACGTTGCCGGGGTGGATGGAGTTGCACCGCACGCCCGAGAAGCCGAGCTCGCCGGCCAGCGACTTGGCCAGCCCGCGGACCGCCCACTTGGAGGTCGTGTAGCTGGCGGTGAACGGTGCGCCGCGAAGGCCGACCATCGAGCTGATGATCACGACGCACCCGCCCCGGCCGGTGGCCAGGATGTGGGGGATCGCGGCCGTCGTGGTGACCCAGGTGCCCTTGAGGTTGATGTCCAGGGTGGAGTCCCATTCCTCCTCTGAGCGCTCCCAGGAGGCGGAGGGCTGGGGGGACACCCCGGCGTTGGCCACCACGAAGTCGAGTCCGCCCAGTTCGGCGACCCCGGCATCGACGGCCTCCCGCATCCCGGGCAGGTCGCGGACGTCGACCTCCGCGGTCACGCACCTGCGCCCCAGCGCCCGGACGGCTTCCGCGGTGGCCCGGAGGTCCTCCGGCCGGGCCATCGGATAGGGGACCGTCTCGATGTCGCGGCACAGGTCGAGGGCGATCACGTCGCACCCGGCGGCCGCGAAGGCCTCGCAGTGGGCCCGGCCCTGCCCGCGGGCGGCCCCGGTGACCAGCACGACCTTTCCGGTCAGCTCGGGAGGGGTGGCGGTGGGGCTCGACATGGTGGGTGTCCTTCTGTGATCGGTGGCGGGCCCTGCGGGGTCGTCCGCCCTGCGGCATGCTGGAAGTCCAACGTAGACAAAGTGATAGGTAGTGATCATCATGCTCGAACGGACACTGGTTCTAGTGGATACCTCGTATCTACTAGCTAGCTTCTATAACTCTTGGGAGGAGGGTGCGCGCGGTCAGTTGGAGATATCCCTGGCCACGGTCGTGCACCGTTTAGATCAGGTCGCCCACGGTCTCGTGGACCAGCCGGTCCAGCGACAGAACTGGTACGACGGGATCCCGGATTCCGGCCCGCACCGGTACCAGCGCACGCTTCGCGTGATCGAGGGCGTTCAGCTGCGCGCGGGTCAGTTGATCGAATGGGGCGAGCGTCGAACCCAGAAAGCCGTCGACACTCTTCTGGTCGCGGACATGATCCAGGCCGCCTACAAGGGGCAGTGTTCCGACATGGTGCTGGTCACCGGGGACGCCGACATGATCCCGGGGGTCCGGGTGGCGGTGGACGCAGGTGTGCGGATGCACCTGGTGGGGTTCGGTTGGGATTCCATCTCCTCCGCGTTGCGCCACGCGTGCGACACGACCTCGGTGCTGGATCCGCGCACCGATTTCCACGACGCCATGCAGATCAGGGTTCTGGAGGGGCCGATCCCGCCCAAGGTGCGATCGTCCGCCGAGCGGCCCACCGCGCCCGGAGACGACGCCAGCGAGCCGGTCGGCGAGGAGTCGGTGGGGATGGTCGAGGTGGATCTTAGGTCCGATCGCGCGTCCGCCACGTCGGTGGCCGACGAGACCAGCCTGACGATCGCCGACGAGGAGTGGGCCGCCGACGCCGAGGAGCGGGCGGCAGATGAACAGGACTGCGCGGTGATCTCCGAGATCCATGCATCTGACATCGATGGCGCCGAGACCGCCGCGGGATCGATGCCCGCGAACGGGCGCGGTGCGAAGCCGGGCGCCGGAGCGGGGCCGGCGGGGAAGGTCCGTGAGTCACAGCCGGAGTCCCAGCCACAGTCGCCGGACCGGCCCCGGCGCTCGGAGGGCGGGCCCCGGGACAGCGAGGTACGGGAAGACGAGCCCCAGGAATCCGAGCCCCAGTCACAGCCGCCGTCCCCGGCTCGGGCGCAGGCCAGGACGTCGACGCCGGGCCCCCCGCCCAACGGGGCGTCGCGCCCGAGCCCGTCGATGATGGCCCCTCACCGCCGCCCGCTCCGCTCCAAGTTCGTGCCCCTCTCGGAGGAGGTGTGGACCTCGTCCGGCGAGCAGACCCCGTTCGACGTGGGCCAGCAGTACGCGACCTGGTGGTACGAGCAGGCCGCCACCGAGGAGCAGCGCGACCAGGCCCACCTGCTCTCCGGGGGCGTGCTCCCGCCGGCCGTGGACCGCCCTCTACTGCAGTTCGCCTGTCAGATGCTCAACGAGTTCACCCTGACCGAGGCGCAGCGGGTTCGGCTGCGCGACGGATTCCATGAGGGGATCCGCGCGGTTCTGCTCAAGCACCGCTGACCGGGCGGGTGAAGGGCGTTGGTGCCGGGCGTCAGAAGGGCGGGGGGTCGTGGTCGACACCGACCAGCCCGTCGTCCCGAGCCGCGGCCGCGTTCTCGCGTCGCTGCGCGGCGATCCGGCACGCCCGCCTGTACCAGTGGGTGCTGAGGGGCCGGGAGCGGAGCCAGGGTCGGTCGGGGGAGCCGGGTCCGGGAGGCGCCTCGGCCCCGTTGTACGTGCGGTCCCGCCATTTGGCCAGCGGGCCGTCGGGGAGGGTGGTGATGGTGTGACCACTCTCCGTGACAACGGTCAGCGTTCCGTCGCGCAGGAGTCGGTAATACCAGGTGTGGAAGGTCTTGAACCTGTGGTGTCGCCGGCAGAGGCACATGAGATTGGCCTCGACGGTCTGGCCGCCCCGGTCCGGTTCGGAATGGTCGAACGGCACGACATGATCCACGTCGCAGTCCTCGGCGGAGACCGAACATCCGGGGTGACGGCAGGTGCCGTCGCGTAGCCGGATCCGGCGGGCGAGCTCGGCGCTGATCCGGTAGCGGCGCGCACCGCCGACCGGGTCCGCGGACCCGGCCTCGGGGTTGGGGAGGGAGATGTGGGCGCCGACACTGCGGGCGAGCAGGGCGATGAGGGCGTCGATCGACGCGGGGCCGCCTCGCGGGAGGTACACCTCGGGCTCCTCGCCGGGCCCGCGAGGGGCCAGGATGGTGATGATCGGTCTGATCTGCGGCCCGGGCGCGAG
>NZ_JAALEC010000294.1:0-4201 GCF_014145205.1 Dietzia sp. DQ11-44 | reverse complement strand
CGCGCCGTCGGGCCCGCCCCTCCCCCGGATCCGCTGCTCTCCTGCGCCATCCGCTGCCCCACCGGACAGCCGATCGCGCAGGGCGGCAGCGGATTTCCGGTGTCAGGGGGTGCGGAGCGCGGCCGTGCCGGTTCCGACCCCCATCACGCGCTGGTCGGGCTCCCGGTCGGGATAGGTGGCCCCTCGGTCGGGAAGGGTGGCCTCCCGGTCAGGCCGGGTGGTCGACGACCGGCTCGGCGCTCGCGGGGTCGACGGTCGCCTCCACCAGGAACTCGCGGACCTCGGGGACGCCGCGGAGGAAGCCGTCCGCCTCGTCGTCGGAGTCCGTCACCTGGCTGGCCAGCTCCGCGGCGACCCGTTGCTCGAACATCTCGACCTCCCGCTCGACGCGGTCGGTATCCCAGTCCAGCACCTCCGCCATGAGCTGCGCGGCCTCGCGGGCGCACGCCACCCCTCCGTGCTGGTACTCCATGGAGATCCGGGTCCGGCGGACCAGGACGTCCTCCAGGTGCAGAGCGGCCTCCGCGAGCGCGGCGTAGACGATCTCGACCCGGAGGTAGCGATCGGCGCCGTCGAGGGTCTCCAGCAGATCGGGGCGGTCCGCCGCCAGGTCCAGCACGTCCTCGAGAAGCGAACCGTAGCGGTCGAGCAGGTGCTGGACCTGCTCCTCCCTGATCTCGTAGTGGTCCGCGATCCGGTCCGCGCGGTTGACCATCGCCGGGTAGCCGTCGGCACCGAGGAGGGGGATGCGATCGGTGGTGGAGGCCGGAACGGATTCCGCGCGCTCCGGTCCCAGCTCGGCCACCGCGGCGTCGACCGCGTCCGCCGCCATGACCCGGTAGGTGGTGTACTTGCCGCCCGCCACCACCACGGCCCCGGGAGCCGCGCGCATCACCGCGTGTTCCCGCGAGAGCTTGGCGGTGGAGTCGGCCCCGCCCGAGAGCAGCGGGCGCAGTCCCGCGTAGACACCGCGGACGTCGTCCCGCCCGATCGGGGTCGTGAGCACGGCGTTGACGTGCCCGAGGATGTAATCGATGTCCGCACCCGTCGCCGCGGGGTGGGCCAGATCGAGCTGCCAGTCGGTGTCGGTGGTGCCGATGATCCAGTATTCGCCCCAGGGGATGACGAAGAGCACCGACTTCTCGGTGCGCAGGATGAGGGCGGCCTCCGAGTCGACCTTGTCACGGTCCACCACGATGTGGACCCCCTTGGAGGCACGCACCGTGAAGCCGCCCTCCTCCCCCAGCATCTCCTGCAGGTGGTCGGTCCACACCCCCGCCGCGTTGAGCACCACCCCGGCCCGGACGTCGGTCTCCCGTCCGGTCTCGGCGTCGCGGACCCGCACGCCGGTCACTCGTTCGCCCTCCCGCAGGTAGCCGATCACCTGCGTGGAGTTGGCGACCACCGCGCCGTGCAGGGCGGCGGTGCGGGCGAGCGTGAGGGTGTGGCGGGCGTCGTCGACCAACGTGTCCCAGTACCGGATCCCCCCCACCACGACGTCCTCGCGCAGACCCGGCGCCACGCGCCGTGCACCGGCGCGGCTGTAGTGCTTCTGCGGCGGGACGCTCTTGGCGCCGCCCATGAGGTCGTAGAGGACGAATCCCGCGGCCATGTAGGGGCGCTCCCAGAACCGGCGGGTGAGCGGGAAGAGGAACTTGAGCGGTTTGACCAGGTGCGGGGCCAGTCGGGTCATGCTGAGCTCGCGCTCGTGGAGGGCCTCGGCGACGAGCCCGAAGTCGAGTTGCTCGAGATACCGGAGCCCGCCGTGGAACATCTTGGAGCTGCGCGAGGAGGTCCCGGCGGCGAAGTCGCGGGCCTCCACCACCGCGACGCTCAGGCCGCGCGTGGCCGCGTCGACAGCGCTGCCGGTGCCCACCACACCGCCACCCACGATCACGATGTCGAAGGACTCCTCCGACAACCTCCGCCATGCCTCGGCCCGGCGCTCGGGACCGAGGACGGACCGTGATCTGATCGTGGGCATCGTGCTCCCTCCGGGGCCGGGTATCGGTTTCCGGCCGGTTGCGCCCGACTCTACGCCCGGGCGGACGTAGTCTGACGACGTGACGCGTAACACGTTCATCCTCGCGATCGACCAGGGGACCACGTCCTCGCGGGCCATCCTCTTCGACCACGACGGTCTGCCGGTGCCCGCGGCGACCGCCCAGGTCGAACACCGGCAGATCCTGCCCCGGGCCGGATGGGTGGAACACGACCCGCTGGAGATCTGGGAGAACGTGCGGACGACCATGGCCCAGGTGGCCGGTCACGCCGACCTCGAACCGGCGTTGGTGAGCGCGATCGGCATCACCAACCAACGGGAGACCGTGGTGGTGTGGGAGCGGGAGACCGGTGAGCCGGTCTACAACGCGATCGTCTGGCAGGACACCCGGACCTCCGGGATCTGCGCCCGGTTGGCGGAGGGCCACCCCGACGGAGACAACAGGTTCCGCGATGCGACCGGGTTGCCCCTGTCCACCTACTTCGCGGGTCCGAAGATCCGGTGGATCCTCGATCACCTCGACGCCGAGGGCCGACGCGGCACCGAGCGGGCCGAGGCCGGCGAGCTGCTGGCCGGGACCATCGATTCGTGGCTGGTGTGGAATCTCACCGGCGGCCGCCGCGGCGGGACCGACGGCGAACCGGCGCTCCACGTCACCGACGTCACCAACGCCTCCCGCACCCTGCTCATGGATCTGCGGACCCTGGAGTGGTGCGACGAGCTCTGCCGCGAGATCGGGGTGCCGCGGGCGATGCTCCCCGACATCGTGCCGTCCTCGGGGGTGATCGGTCACGTGACCGAGCGTCGCATGTTCGGCGGGACCCCCATCGCGGGGATCCTCGGCGACCAACAGGCGGCCATGTTCGGCCAGACCTGCTTCGACCCCGGCGACGCCAAGAACACCTACGGGACCGGCGCGTTCCTGCTGCTCAACACCGGCACCACCCCCCAGTTCAGCGACAACGGGCTGCTCACCACCGTCTGCTACAAGCTCGGGGACGCCGACGCCGTGTACGCGCTGGAGGGCTCCGTGGCGGTGGCGGGCTCGCTGGTGCAGTGGCTACGGGACAACCTCGGGGTGATCTCGAGCGCCGAGGAGACCGAGGAACTGGCGACGTCACTGGAGGACAACGGCGACTGCTATCTCGTGCCCGCGTTCTCCGGACTTCTCGCCCCTCGCTGGCGCCCGGACGCGCGTGGCACCCTGGTGGGCCTGACCCGGTTCCACACCCGGGCACACCTGGCGCGAGCGGCGCTCGAGGCCACCGCGTTCCAGTCCCGCGAGATGACCGACGCGATGGCCGCCGACGCCGGCGAGACCGCCGACGCGCTGCGTGTCGACGGCGGGATGGTGGTCAACGACTACCTGATGCAGTTCCAGGCCGACATCCTGGGCATCGACGTGATCCGGCCCGAGGTCACCGAGACCACCGCCCTGGGTGCCGCCTTCGCCGCGGGGCTGGCGGTGGGCCAGTGGGACTCCCCCGACCGGCTCCGGGAGTTGTGGCGGGAGGACCGGCGGTGGGAGCCACGCATGGCCGAGGACGAGCGCGCGCGCCTGTGGGGCCGCTGGAACGACGCCGTCGAACGGACCCTGGGCTGGGCCGCCACCGAGAGCTGATCAGGCGGGCACCGACGGCCCCGCGTGGAAGACGGCGGGACGCAAGGGCGTGACCTCCACCCGGGCCCCCACCTCGAAGACCTCCCCGCCGGAGACCGGGACCGCGAAGCTCTGCTCGGTGCCGTCGACACACATCCGGATGAGGGTCGACGCGCCGACGAACTCGACGCCGGTGCACACGCCGTGCCCCTCCTGCCCGACCCGACGGACCGTCAGGCTCTCGGGGCGCCACAGGACGGTGCCGGACCCGCGTGCGGGCGTGTCGAGTGGGACGGCGCCGATGGTGGTGTGTGCGACCCCTCCGTCCGCGGTGGCCGGGAGAAGGACGACCTCCCCCGCCAGCTGGGCGACCTCGCGGCTCACCGGGTGGTAGTAGAGCCGTTCGGGGGTGTCGACCTGGGCGAGGCGGCCGTCGATGAGCACGGCGACCCGATCGGCGGTGGCCAGCGCCTCCGCGCGGTCGTGGGTGACGAGGACCGACGTCGCGCCGGACTCGGCGAGCAGGGTCGAGACCTCCGCCCGGACCCGTCCCCGCAGGGCGGCGTCGAGCGCGCTGAACGGCTCGTCCAGCAGGATCA
>NZ_JAALEC010000293.1:0-1614 GCF_014145205.1 Dietzia sp. DQ11-44 | reverse complement strand
CGCCCGGCTGGTCCCCGCCGGCGTCGACCGGGCCGGCCAGCCCACGCGGGCCCGGTTGGTCCTGTTCCGCAGGCCGCTCACCCGCCGGGCACCCGGCGGGGACGACCTGAGGGACCTGGTCTACTCGGTCCTGGTGGAACTCGTCTCGCAGCACCTGGAGATCTCACCGGACGAGGTCGAGGCCGGCCCCAACGAGAACTGACCACCCCGCGGGGTGGTCAGGAAGGTGCCGAGCAGGCGCCGTCGAGAGCCCGGATAGCACCGGGCCCTGACGAACTCACATCACGGCCTCGCGCTTGATCCGCCGACGCTCGCGCTCCGACAGTCCGCCCCAGATACCGAAGCGCTCGTCGTTGGCCAGCGCGTACTCGAGGCACTCGGCCTTGACCTCGCAGCCCGTGCAGATCTTCTTGGCCTCGCGGGTCGAGCCACCCTTCTCGGGGAAGAACGCCTCGGGATCGGTCTGGGAACAGAGGGCCCGGTCCTGCCAGCTCTCCTCCTCGTCCTCCACGAAGAGCGCACCGGTGCCGAAGTCGACCAGGGTCAGCTCGGGTCCCGCTGCGGTGCGTGACTGTCGATCCACGGTCATCCCCTCGTGTTACGTTGCTCGTCGCTCGTGCGTCTGCCCGGCCCGGCGTGCCGCTCCGATACGAATGACACACCTGTGATTACACACATGCGAGTCGCCCAGGTCAAGCGAAATCGCGGATACCTAGCATTTTCGTGCGCCGGTCCCACGAGTGACACGCCGCGGATCGTGTGGCGTGGGACACCCCCGCGAGTCGGGGTGGGGTCCGAACACCCGGCCACCCGGGCCTCACCGCCACCCCGTCACTAGTCTGGGTCGACGTGAGGATCTGTGTAGTGGCCGGTGGCGTCGGTGGCGCCCGTTTCCTGCTCGGCGCACGTCGACTTCTCGGGCTGGACCCCGCGTCCGGGGCCGCGGACACCCCACTCCCCGGAGGCGACCCCGTCCACGGCCTCGACGCGGTGGTCAACGTCGGGGACGACGCGTGGATGCACGGCGTCCGGATCTGCCCCGACCTCGACACCTGCATGTACACCCTCGGCGGGGGCATCGACCCCGAACGCGGATGGGGTCACGCGGGCGAGACGTGGAACTGCCGCGACGAACTCGCCGCCTACGGGGTCCAGCCCGACTGGTTCGGTCTCGGGGACAAGGACCTGGCCACCCACCTGGTCCGCACCCAGATGTTGGGCGCCGGTTACCGGTTGACCGACGTCACCGAGGCGCTGTCCACCCGCTGGTCCCCCGGCGTCCGCCTGTTGCCGGTGACCGACGACCGATGCGAGACGCACGTCGTGGTGCCCGACGACTCCGCCGACGGGTCGGGCTCGAAGGCGATCCACTTCCAGGAGTGGTGGGTCCGGTACCGCGCGCAGCTGCCCGCCTCCGGATTCGTGCAGATCGGCGCCGAGGCCGCCCGGCCCACCGCGGAGACGCTCGACGCCATCGAGGCGGCCGACCTCGTCGTCGTCGCCCCCTCCAACCCCGTGGTCTCCGTCGGCGCGATCCTCGCCGTCCCCGGGATCCGCGCCGCGCTGCGTTCCACCTCCGCGCCGGTCGTGGGGGTGAGCCCCGTGATCGGTGGC
>NZ_JAALEC010000292.1:0-1207 GCF_014145205.1 Dietzia sp. DQ11-44 | reverse complement strand
TAGTTCCAGTCGCCCTGGCCGTCGAAGGCGCCGAACTGCCGACCGGGTCCGTTCTTGACGATGAACGGGTCGCCGTTGCGCGAGTTCTCGTAGTACCAGCGTGCGTCCTCGGGGCTGACGTTGATGCAGCCGTGGGAGACGTTGCGGACGCCCTGGTCGGCGATCGACCACGGGGCGGAGTGGATGTAGATGCCGTCGTAGCTCAGGCGGACGGCGTCGTTGATGATCGAGTCGTACCCGCCGTCCTCGATCCGCAGCCCGAAGGCCTCGGAGTTCATCCGCACGTTCCGGCCGCGCTGACCCGTGTAGTAGACGCCGTTGTAGGTCTCCCAGCCGCGCATCCCCGCCGACGCCCGCATGGTGCGCACGTGCTGGCCGTTCCGTGTCACGGTGATGTGCTTGGTGCGGTCGTCGTATTCCGCGATCAGCGCGTCACCCGTGCGGAAGGCCTGCTGCCGCTTGCCGCCGGCCCAGACGGTGACCGAGGTGTTGACCGGCCAGAAGGAGTGCGGACGCCACCGCACCTCGGAGTTGTTGACCCAGTAGAACTTCCCGGCCACCGGGGGCTCGGTGCGGATCCCGAGCGTGGCCTCTGCGCGGGCCCGGTCCGCGATGGGCCGGTCGAAGAAGAACATGACCGGCTGCGCCACGCCGACGATCTCGTTCTGCGTGGGGAAGACGTTGACGTCGCCGTACTCGGGCGCGGGTCGGTCGGGACCGATCACCGGATAAGTCAGGACCGGCATCGCCCCTACCCCCGGGATGAGCGGGGTGGGCAACGGCGCGTTCTCCAGCTGGGGGATGCCGGGCGGGCTCGGGGGCATCACCGACTGCGCGTTGGCCGCCGGGGCGAGCCCCAGGACGAGGGCGGCCGCGGCGAGGATCGAGGCGAGGACCGTGATCCGGGGCGAACGGGTCATTGCTACTCCTGGGGACGACGGAGACGAGGGGTACCTCTCAGCCTAGGCGGAGGACTCTCATAGGGTGTCGTGCGCCATATCGATTGTGTTTCACCCCGACCCGCGGGGGGTGGGCCGGGGGCCGGTCCCGTGGCCGCCTCAGTAGTTCCAGTCGCCCTGGCCGTCGAACTCGCCGAACTGCCGTCCCGGGCCGCCCACCACGATGAACGGGTCGCCGTTGCGGGTGTTGTCGTAGTACCAGGCCGCGTCCTCGGGGCTGAGGTTGATGCAGCCGTGGGAGACGTTGC
>NZ_JAALEC010000291.1:0-3823 GCF_014145205.1 Dietzia sp. DQ11-44 | reverse complement strand
CGTTGACCGCGGGGGGGACGGCCGGGTCGCCACCCGCACCGACCGACCGAGCTCCCGGGAACCCGGGGCCGGACGCGGGCTCCCGACCCGACGCCCAGGCCTTGGCGGCCCCGTTCGCCAGGACGTCCGCCTTCTCGTTGAGCTCGTGTCCTGCGTGACCCTTGACCCACTCGAAGGTGACCTCGCGGCCCTTCATCGCCTCGTCGAGCGCCTTCATGACCTCGACGTTGAGGACGGGCTTCCCGTCGGCCTTCTTCCAGCCCTTGCGCTTCCACCCGGCCATCCACTTTGTCACCGAGTTGATGACGTACTGCGAGTCGCACAGGATGTGCAGCGGCTCGGGGGAGTGCGCGGTCTGACGAAGAAGGTCCAGGACCGCGGTGAGCTCTCCCTGGTTGTTGGTGCCCCGTGTCCAACCGCCGCATCGCCACCGCGATTCGTCGATGTACCAGGCCCATCCGGCCGGGCCGGGGTTACCGAGAGCGGAGCCGTCCGCGGCGGCGATGATCGTCACATCGAGCGATCCTGCCACCGTGGCCGGGGGGAGGACCCACCGGCCACGGTCATCGGGTCACCAGCGGCCTCAACCGTTGAGGTCGCCGTCCTCGATACCGTCCAGGTCGATCGCGGGGGAGCGCTTGCGCTCGTCGAGGCGGGCGGCCCGGGCCGCCTCCCTCATCTCGATCCCGTCGGTGACGAAGTCGCCGACCTCCTTGGCGATGGAACCGACCGCGTCGGTGATGATGACGGCGATCCGGCCGACGAGGGACGCCCCCGCCTGGACACCTGCCTGGACCTGGTCCTTGTTGCGCTCGAAGTCGCTCATCGGATCCGCTCCCTTCGTCAGTGGTGTCCACGAAGGTACCCCGGCTCAGGCCGCGGGTGTCACCTTCCTGCGCTCGATGAGCACGGCCGGCGTGTCCGCCGGGGTGGGCGGCAGCGGCAGGGCCAACCGGAACATCTTGGACCAGACATTGGCCACCTGCTTCCACAACGGGCCGGTCGTGTAGGGAAGGCCGTGCTCCTCGCAGATCGCCCGGACCTCCTCGGCGATCTCCGGGTAGCGGTGAGCGGGCAGATCGGGGAAGAGGTGGTGCTCGATCTGGTGCGAGAGGTTGCCGGTGGCCAGGTGCATGAACGGGCTGCCCGAGATGTTGGCCGAGCCGAGCATCTGGCGCACATACCACTCGCCACGGGTCTCCTCGGCCGTCTCCTCCTGGGTGAAGACCTGGGCGCCGGAGGGGAAGTGCCCGCAGAAGATCACCGAGAACGCCCAGACGTTGCGGACGAGGTTGGCGGTGAGGTTCCCGGCGAAGGTGAGCGGGAACAGCGGCCCGGTGAGTGCCGGGTGGACGATGTAGTCCTTGGCGACCTGACCTCGCATCTTGCCCCACCAGCCGGCGAGCAGGCCCTTGACGTCCGACCACTTGCGCTTGCCCTTGAGCACGTTGTCGTACTCCAGGTCGTGGAGCATGACGCCCCACTCGAACGCCATCATGAGTCCGAACGCGTACAGCGGGTTACCCAGGCGCAGCGGGGTCCACTTCTGCTCGTACTCCATGCGCAGGATGCCGTATCCGATGTCGCGGTCGAGATCGAGGATGTTGGTGTGCGTGTGGTGCATGTAGTTGTGCGAGTGCCGCCACTGGTCGGACGGGCACACGTTGTCCCACTCGAAGCTGGACGAATGGAGCATGTCGTCGCGCATCCAGTCGTACTGGCCGTGCATGACGTTGTGGCCGATCTCCATGTTGTCGAGGATCTTGGAGGCGCTCAGCGCGGCCACCCCTGCGAGCCACGCGGGCGGCAGGAAGCCGAGGAACATCAGGGCGCGCCCGGTCAGCTCGAGTCGACGCTGCATGCGGACCACCCGGAGGATGTAGTCGCGGTCGGCGGTGCCCAGGTCGGCCACCACGCGGTCGCGGATGGCGTCGAGTTCACGGCCGATGATCTCCACCGACTCGGCGGACAGGACCACGGGCTCGGGGGCGGTGGCTTTCGGCTTGGAGGTCTTGGGCTTCGTGGAGCGGATGGTGGGGAGCTGCAGGAGGGTCATGACGGGAGTCCTTCCGGTCGTTCCGGTGGGTACGGGTCGGGTTGTGACGGTGTCGGGGGGTCTAGAGCTCGATCTCGACGTCGCCCACGGGCGCGGAGACACAGATCTGGACCAGGCAACCGGGCTCGGTGTCGACCTCGCCCGTCCTGAGGTCGCGGGTCGCGCCGGAGACCCGGACGGCGGTGCAGGTGTGGCAGATGCCCATCCGGCAGCCGTGCTTCGGGGACAGCCCCGCGGCCTCCGCGCCCTCCAGCAGCGTGGTGCCGGAGTTGTGGGCGGCGACACCGCTCCTGACGTGGGTGACGGTCCCGCCGTCGCCCTCGGGCACGGGTCCGTTGGAGGCGGTGAAGCGCTCGCGGAGGACGTCCCCGTAGCGCTCCGCTCCGAGGACGTCCGACAGGCCGTCGGCCAGGCCGTCGGGTCCACAGAGGAAGACGGTGGCGTCGGAGTGCCACGGTGCCACCTCGTCGAGGTGGCCCTCTGTCAGGTGGCCGACCAGGTCCCGCGACGACGGGTCGGAGGTGACTGACGGGTCCGGGTGGCCCGAGGTGTCTGACGGGTCCGGTGCCACGGTGGGGACCACCCGGACCTCGACACCGGCGCGCGAGAGTTCGCGGATCCGGTCGCGGAACGGCACGTCCTCGACCCGGCGGGCGTAGTGGAGCCACGCGACACGGCCGGTGGCCCCCTCCCCGCAGTGGCCCTCCCCGGCGAGGGTGGAGGCGATGGAGAGCATCGGGGTGATGCCGCTGCCGCCGCTGACCAACAGCACGTCGGTCGGGCGTGCGTCCGGGAGGGTGACCTCCCCGACGGGGTTCCCGAGGAGCAGTCGCATCCCGGGAGCGGCCTCGGACCACAGGTGTTCGGAGACCACGCCCCCCGGATGCCGGCGGACGGCGATCGTCGCCAGGCCGTCGGACCGCGCGGCGGAGTCCACCGGGGAGTAGTGACGGCGGTGGACGACGCCGTCGACCACCACGCCGATCTCGAGAGCGGCTCCGGGGGCGGGCCGGTCGACCCCGGCCGGGAGCCGGAGCGTGATGACGGTGACGTCGGAGACGGGCCGGTCGACGGCGACGACCGTCGCGCCGGTCGGGTCGTCGGACCAGCTCACTCCGAGTGAGCGGACGTAGTGCTCCACCGGGTGCGGGGTGAGCAGGGTGCGGGTGATCCCGCGGGAGAAGAGCCGGCTGATGGTCGGGGCGGTCATGAGGAACTCCGGAAGGTAGTGGTCGGTGTGGTCGTGCGCCGTCGGACGCGGCCTACTGCCGTGATGTGCGGTCCCGACCTCACGGTCGCGGCTGCACCACGGGGGCGTATCCGGCCGGTTCGACCACCGGACGAGTTTGAGTGTACATACGTTCTCTCAAATGGAAAGGGGCCCGCCGCTGTCACGTGGGTCACACTCCGACGGGGGGTTCCCCACATGCGGATACAGGCCTCAGGCGATAGCATCACGGGCGTGGCGACACCAGGTACCCGGGCGGAGCAGAAGCGGCACACACGTGCACTCATCGTTGCCGCGGGCCGCCACGCGGTGGCCACGCGGGGATTCTCCGGCCTGGTCGTCCGCGAGCTCGCACGCGAGGCGGGCATCGTCCCCACCGCGTTCTACCGGCACTTCGAGTCGGTGGACGCCCTGGCCACCGAGATCGCGGCGGGGGCTGCCGAGGCGCTGGGCGAGCTCGTCGACGACCTCGTCGCAGGGCCGGCATCGGATCCCGTCGTGGACTGGCCCGGTCGGGCCTCGGCCGCCGCCGTCCGGGA
>NZ_JAALEC010000290.1:0-3691 GCF_014145205.1 Dietzia sp. DQ11-44 | reverse complement strand
TCCGCCGTTCGGCGACGGCGGACGGCGTGGAGTCGGCGCGGAACCCCCCGGGGGTCAGGGACTCCTCCACGCCGCCGGCGGAGAGCGCTCCCAGCACGGCCAGGATCAGCGCCGCGGCGAGCGGCCACCCTCTCGCCAGGACCGACCGTCGGCGGTGAGCACGCGGCGTCGTCCGGGGCTCGGCTCTGTGACTCATGGGGCTCCTCATTCAGTCGTCCCCCTCATTCGTTCCTGATCCCGAGGCGGATGGGCGACGAGCGCACGGACGGTGAGGAGACCCGGACGGTGAGGATTCACTCGTTCGACCCATCCGGTCCACGGAAGGGGCCGAACCACCGGGACATCCCACAGGAAGGACTTCCCGTGAACCACCCACTCATCGAACGCCTCGCGACAGACGAACGGGTCCAATTGTTCTCGACCCTCCAGGACGCGGGCCAGAGCCCCTACTACCGGACGATGCACTCCAGCACCGGCGCGACGAGCAACGTCCAGGGCGTGGACCGGATCATGCTCGGCTCCAACAACTACCTCGGCCTGGCGCGCCACCCCGAGGTCATCGAGGCCACCACCGAGGCGGTCCGTCGGTTCGGATCGGCGAGCACCGGCAGTCGCCTGCTCAACGGGACGATGTCACTGCACGAGGAGCTCGAGGCGGAGATCGCGGACTGGTTCGGCACCGAGGACGCGCTGTGCTTCTCGACCGGGTACCAGACCAACCTCGGTACCCTCGGCGCCCTGGTCGGCGAGCGGGACGCGGTCGTCATCGACGAGTTCGCCCACGCCTCGCTGCGTGACGGCCTGCGGATGGCGCGCACCTCGGTCCACCCGTTCCGCCACAACGACCTGGGCGCACTCGAGGATGCCCTGATCACGGCACGCCGCGGATCCCCGGAGCAGATCCTCGTGGTCGTCGACTCCCTCTACTCGATGGAGGGCAGCCTCGCGCCCCTGTCCGGGGTCGCGGAGCTCGCCCGGTCGTTCGGCGCCGCGCTCATGGTCGACGAGGCCCACGCCATGGGCCTGTACGGCCCGACCCGGCGGGGCTGGGTCGAGGAGACCGGGACGGTGGACGCCGTGGACGTGACCATGGCGTCGTTCTCCAAGTGCTCGGCCTCCTGTGGCGGGTTCATCACCGGTAGCTCCGACCTCGTGACCGGGCTCAGGGTCACGGCGCGGCCGATGATCTTCAGCACGTCCTCGGTCCCCGCCGCGACCGCCTCCTCCCTCGCCTCGATCCGGCTGATGCGGACCGACGAGGGTGCGGCGCGCACCGAGGCGGTGCGCCGGAACTCGATCCTGCTGCGGGCCGAACTGGGCGACAAGGGGATCGAGTGCACCTCCGGCCTCACCGGCGACGAGTGGTCGCCCATCGTTCCCGTTCCCGTCGGCGACGACCTCCGCGCGGTCCACGTGTGGAACCTGTTGCTCGAGCGAGGCGTCTACACCGGTGTCGCTGTCCATCCGGCGGTCCCGGCGACCGGTGCGATCCTCCGTCTGTGCGTGACGGCGGACCACACGGAGGAGCAGCTGGTCGAGGCCGCCAGGGCGATCGCCGACATCCTCGCCGTCACCCGGGAGCTCTCCGCCCTATGAGGGTGGTCCTGACCGGGGCGTCCGGTGATTTCGGTACCGCGCTCCTGCGCGGTCTGATCCTCCGCGAGGAGGTCGACCACGTGGTCGCCCTGGCGCGGTCACCGTTGCGGGTGCGGGACCCGAAGATCGAGCAGCGGACCGTCGACATCACCTCCGACGACCTCGACGAGGTCTTCGCGGGCGCCGACGCGGTGATCCACTGCGCCTTCATGGTCGAGGAGCCGCGCGACAAGGAGTCGGCGCGGATCGTCAACGTCGACGGCTCCCGACGGGTCCTCCGCGCTGCCGACTCCGCCGGCGCCCGGGTGTGCGTGATGACCTCGAGCATCAACGCCTACGGCCCCCGCGGCGGCCCCGAGATCATCGACGAGACCGCACCGATCGGCGCCGGCGAGGAGCACTACTACTTCCACCACAAGGCACTCGTGGAGGAGGACGTGCGCCGGTGGCGACGAGGCTCCGACGGCCGCATGGCGACGGCGGTCCTGCGCCCGACCTACGTGGTGGGGCCCGACATGTCGAACTCCGGGTTGGAGACCATGCGGTCGCGCGTCGTCCTGCACCCGAGCCCCGGGAAGTCCTACTTCCAGTTCCTGCACCAGGACGACCTCGTCGACGCGTACCTGCGGGTGCTGCTCGCCGGCGTGGACGGCGAGTTCAACCTCGGTCCCGAGGGCGCCCTCACCGTCTCCCAGCTGTGCCGACTCAACCGCTCGGTCTGCGTCCCCGTGCCGCTGAGCGCCGCCCGACGCCTGGCCGACCTCGGGTTCCGGCTACGACTGCTGCCTTATTCCTCCCACTGGGTGACCTGCGGAGAACCGGTCACCACGTCACGACGACTCAGGGACGCCACCGGCTGGACGCCGCGGTACGACTGCACCGAGGCCGCCCGCCTGATGCTCGCCGGCTGATCCGGGCCCGAGCCCGCACCCACCCGACCGTGAACCGAAAGGACCCCATGCTCCTCACCTCCGAGAACCAGACCCTCGACTCCTACGCCCCCGGGCTGCGAGAACGCCTGTACGGCCACGGCCTCCTCGCCAACGAGGGCGCCCAGAGCACCGCCGTGGCCGACTGGTCCGACACCGGCGGGACCAGTCTCATCGTCCCCACCGCGCTGGGCGGTGCGGGCGCGAGCGCGGTCGACGCGGTGCGGTTCCAGACCGCCATCGGCGCGGTCGCCCCCTCCCTCGCGGCCGCGACCACGATGCACCACCTGTCGTGCGCGACCCTCTTCGAGGCCGCCGAGGACGCCTCGCAGGAGGAGCGCGACCTCATCAGGGCGCTGGTCGAGGGCGGCACCGTGATGGCCTCCGGTTTCTCCGAGGGTTCCCCCGGGGGATCGGTGTTCCGCCCGACCATGACCGCCCGCCGGGACGGTGACGACTATCTCCTCTCCGGCCGCAAGGCCCCCTGCAGCCTGTCGAGGTCCATGAGTCTCCTGGTGGCGAGCGCCCTCGTGGACGACTCCGAGCGGGCCGTCGTCCTGGTCTTCGACGGTGCCGAGGGGTTGCGTCGGGAGGAGTTCTGGAAGAGCCCCGTCCTCGCGGCGGCCGAGAGCGACGCGCTCATCCTCGACGACGTCCGGGTCGAGTCCGACATGGTCTTCCTGACCTCCGAGAACGATCCCGACGATGTGCACGAGATGACCGGCTACCTGTGGTTCGGGTTGCTCATCAGCGCCTGCTATCTCGGGGTGGCCACGCGTATGGTCGAGCGGCTCACCGATCGCGACCGCCTCGACCCGAAGCTGTTCTCCTCGGCGCTCGCCGAGGTCGAGACCATGCGGACCGCCCTGCACGCGGTGGCTCGCGAGTTCGACGAGGGTGCTCGCGGTGGCGACGTCTCGGCTCGTCTCGCGCTGGTCCGGTGGTCGATGCGCGACGCACTGGTGAGGGTGCAGTCGATGGTCCGCGAGGCCGTCGGGGGATTCGCCTACATGCAGGACCCGGAGCTCGCCTACGCCTTCGAGGCCGTCCAGGTGTTCGGCTACCACCCGCCCTCGCGCCGGGACACCGCCGACAGGTTGGTGCAGTGGGCGCGCGGGGAGGACTTCCGCTACGTTTGAACCGGGGCCGGGGCCGGGGCCGGGGCC
>NZ_JAALEC010000289.1:0-2987 GCF_014145205.1 Dietzia sp. DQ11-44 | reverse complement strand
GCGGAACCGTCGGCCCCGGCGCCCTCGGGCAACTGCCGGTCCGTGGCGCCACCCGCCCTGGCACCCTCGACCGCGGTGCCGCCACCGCTCAGCCCCATGGACGCCCGGATCTGCTCGAGCTTGCTCCTGCCCTCCGACTCGCGGGTGAACGCGGCGGCGTCGAGCTGCGCGCTGGACGGGGACCCCGTGGCCTCCGCGAGCTCCTGCTTGCCGAGCGCCGTGGTGTAGCGACCCTCGATCTTGGCGCGGATCTCGTCGAACGTGGGCGAGTTGCCGCCGCCGACCCCCTCCAGCGAGGACATGGAATCGACGGTCCGGTGCTGCATCTCCGCCTGGGTGGCCTGGAGCAGGAGCTGGTCCTCCTGCGCGAGCGTCTCGCGCAGACGCTGGTCGGACTCCCTGACCGCCTGCTTGGCCTGCTCGGCGGCCTGCACCGCCTGCCCGTGCAGCTGTTTGGTGTTCTCGAGGTCCTGCTCCAGGGTGACCATCCGGCCGGCCAGCTGCTCGGCCTGTGCGTCGAACTGGGCGGCGCGGGCGGTGTCCCCCTCGGCACGCGCCGACTCGGCCACCTGGAGGGTCTGCCGGATCTGTCCCTGCACCTCGTCGAGCTGCCGCGACTTGGTGCCCATGGCGATCTCGAGCTGCTTGGCGTTGCCGATCACGGCGGCTGCCTGGTCCGTCACCGACTTGTGCTGCTGGCGGGCGTTGTCCATGGCCTGGCGGACGAGGATCTTGGGGTCCGCGTTGTCGTCGACCTTCTTGTCGAGCGAGGCCTTGAGGTAGTTCCAGCTCTTGGAGAACGGGTTCGGCATGGCGGGGTCCTTACTCTGTCGGCACCGGCGGGCCCCGGACCGGCAGATCGGTCCGGGGCGTGTTCCTACCTCTTGACGGTACCGAGCAGTGCGGCCACGGGCAGCGCGGTCCGCGGCAGGTAGGGCTGGCGCCACAACCCTCCCGAGGCCGCCCCGTGGGACTCGTGCTCCCACTGCACCCCGACGTCCGGCCGTCCCACGTTGAGGTCGTGGACCATCAGCGCGGCGAGCAGGGCGGCGGAGGTGTCGGGCGCGAAGATCTCGATGCCGAAGGCGTAGGCGCCCTTGTAGGTGGCGGCGAGGATCTTGTTCTTGGTGACCGAGTGGGTGTCGGTGGCGGGGGCGACGTTGATCGAGACGGTGTGGCCGTCGGCGAACGCGGTGGTCGCGCGCCACCGCTGGACGCGCTTGGCCAGCGTGTAGTTGGGGCCCTGCTGGGGGACGAGGGCGTCGTGCACCGCCGGGCCGTGGCCGGCCGGGTAGTTGCGGGCGAAGACCTTGCCGCGGGCGACGGAGCCGACGAGTCGCTTGACGTCGGTGATCTTGCGCGCCGCGAGCGCCGCGTCGGAGGCCTCCCGCACGTCCGCGGGGACGACGAAGGTGTCCATCGGGGTGGCGAGGTAGGCGAGCGCGTCGGCGGTGTTGTCGCGTAGGAGGTCGACGACGAGGGCGTCCGCGGCAGAGGAGAGCTGGACGTGGGTTCCGCCGTCCGCGTAGAAGTAGCTGCCCACGGTGAGCGGTGCGGGGGCTGCGGCCCTGGCCCACGCCGCGAGTTCGGGGAGCTGGGTGAGCAGGTCGATGCCGGGGCGGCCGTCCGGCCCGGTGGGTACGTGAAGGCGCCCCGCGAACGTCGAGGCCTCCCCGCGGAAGCGATCCCACGCGGGGCTCGACGGCAGGTCGACGCCCATCACGTCGGCACCCCACTGCAGGAGGCGGCGAGCAGGTCCCATCTCCGAGCCGAGGCCCAGGACGAGCATGGCGCGGCCGGGCAGGGAGAGCCACTGTGGATTGTCCTGGACGAGCTTCAGGGCGTCGGCGCAGCTGGGTTCGATCACACCGGCCGCCACCCACTTGTCCAGCCGGGCGCGCAGGAGGTCGCCGGTCAGTTCCTCGCCGCGGAAGGGGATGGACAGCTCGCGGACCGGGGTCGCCGTGCCCTGGATCGTGTCGGTCGTCGGGGTGTTGGTGGGGGCGACGACGGCGAGGTAGTCCGACATCGGGGTCTCCACGGTCTCCCCGTTCGCGTCGTGTACCCCGACCATGCGGGACTGCAGCGACTCGAGCGCGGCCCGCGCGACACCGTCCCAGGCCGCCGGGTCGGACACCCCGGCGCTGACGAGTTCGGTGAAGGGCTCGATGTAGCCCTTACGCCAGTCCTTGATCCGGTGGACGCGCTCGGAGGCCGCCGGGTCCACGGTGGTGAGTGCGTCGGCGACGACGTCCTTGGCCAGCCGTCCTGTCGAGCGGTTCCCGGACGAATCGGTGGGGAAGAGGACTCCGGTGGTGCTCGATGCCATGACGCTCCTGATGATCGGGGACGATGCGAGGTTAACCTCAACTTCGGCCGGAATGTGTTAGCTCAGCTGGCTCTCGGGCGCCGCCATCCGAATATGTGATTAAACTCACCTGACGGGCAATTGCCAGTAATTAGTTAAAGCAAGTTTATTTCTTAATATTTACATATGCCGAGGTCGTGGGCCGAGAAGGTCAGTGTCGGGCCCGATTTGGCGTCTAACTGCGAGGTTGGCCAACCGCCCATCGTCGGCGTGTTGCTGTGTCATAGAAGAGCGTGGTGTAACAGCCCTGAGGATTGCATCGATATGGTGATGACACGATCGAACGGCGGGTGGTCAAGACCACACGCCGGGCCGGCGGGCAGGGGGAGATTCCGAATCGCCGCGTCGTCAACGACAACAGGAAGGCAATTCCTATGAAGAACTCCAAGCGGATGATGGCCGTCATCGCGGCCTCCGGACTCGCGCTCGGCTCCATGCCGGGTGTGGCCAACGCGCAGGGCAGTGCCGAGCTCGGGGTGGACCTCGGCGCCGCTCTGGGCTCCGGCGAGCTCGCGCTCAACCTCGGCCTTGCTCTCGGCTCGGATGCGGCCGACCTTCCCGATCCGGGCACTCTGCCGTCCGGCTCCCTCGCTGAGCTGACGGAGCCGGGTGGGTCGCT
>NZ_JAALEC010000288.1:0-1676 GCF_014145205.1 Dietzia sp. DQ11-44 | reverse complement strand
CTCGGCGACGAGCGCTCGGCCGAGTACGGTGCACTTCCCGACGGCGTGGACGTGGCCGCGCTCGTCGCCCGAGCCTGATCACGGCATCTGCCACCACCCCGCTGTCACCACGGCGCTGTCACCACCGCGCTGCCACCACCCCGCTGTCACCACCGCGCTATCGCCACCGCGGGGAGAAACGACACCGCCAGTTTCGCTATTCGGCTGACAGTCGCGTGAGGGAGGTCACAGACTGGAGGGACCCCGACAAAGAGGTGCAGTATGTCAATCGATGGCGATCCGCGCGATCCGGTCTACCGGCCGGGCCCGGCCCCCCTCCGCTCCCACCTGCCGATCCTGGGCGGGACCCTCGAGTACGTCGAGAATCCGCTGGCCACGATGGCCCGCCGGTACCGCGATCACGGCCCGGTCTCCGAACTGAGCTTCCTCGGCGCCACCTGGACCGCGCTGATCGGCCCCGACGCGTGCCAGATCGCCCTGCAGAACGCCGACAAGGCGTTCGCCAACGGCCCCGGCTGGGGATACCTCGTCGGCCCGTTCTTCGACCGCGGGCTGATGCTGCTGGACTTCGCCGAGCACCACCACTACCGGCACCTCATGCAGGAGGCGTTCACCCGCCCCCGGCTCGAGGGATACGCCCGTACCCTGGCCCCGCTGGTCGAGCGCGGGATCTCGAGCTGGACCCCTGATCGGGCGTTCGAGGTCTACCCCGCCCTCAAGTCGCACACGCTCGATCTGGCCACCGAGGTGTTCATGGGCGGCGCCGAATACGCCGAACCCGGGGAGATCGAGCGGGTCAACACCGCGTTCGTGGACTGCGTGCAGGCCGCCAACGGTTACATCCGCTCGACCGCTCCCCTGCCGTTCACCAAGTGGGGTCGCGCGACCCGCGGCCGGCGCCTGCTGGAGGAGTTCCTCCGGCGCCACCTGCCCGCCCGCCGTGCCAACCCCGGTGAGGACCTGTTCTCGGCCCTGTGTCAGGTGGCCGACGCCTCCGGCGGGATCGACGACGACGACATCATCAACCAGATGATCTTCCTGCTGATGGCCGCGCACGACACCACGACCAGCACCGTGACCTCCATGGTCTACGAACTCGGGCGCGATCGGGAGTGGCAGGAGCGCTGCCGGAGGCAGTGTCTGGAACTGGGCCCCTCGCCGACCCTCGCCGAGCTGGAGGGCCTCACCGACCTGGACCTGGTGATGAAGGAGACGCTGCGGCTGCACCCGCCGGTGCCGGTGCTGGCGCGCCGGGCGGTCAAGGACACCGAGGTGCTCGGGGTGGCGATCCCCAAGGGACGGCTCGTCTCGGTGATGCCGCTCCTGTCGCACCACATGCCCGAGTACTGGACCGACCCGGAGATCTTCGACCCCGAGCGGTTCACCGAGGGCAGGCGCGAGGACAAGTCCCACCGCTACGCCTGGGAGCCCTTCGGCGGCGGGGTACACAAGTGCCTCGGCATGATCTTCGCCAACCTGGAGTCCAAGCTCGTCCTCAGCGCGCTGCTGCGGCACTTCGAGTGGTCGGTGCCTCTGGACTACGTCCCGCCCATGAAGAACGACTCGCTGCCGTTCCCCGGTGACGGGCTCCCGGTGTCCCTGCGACCGCTCACGCCGGCCCGCACCGGCTGAGCCGACCCGGCGACTCGCCCGCCCGCGCGACCCGCCCGACCCGC
>NZ_JAALEC010000002.1:0-760 GCF_014145205.1 Dietzia sp. DQ11-44 | reverse complement strand
GCCGTCCAGGCGGTCGCCGCCCGGGCCGGGGCCCCGATCGGCGCGGACTTCGCCGTGATGAGCCTGTCCGACCGGCTCAAGCCCTGGGAGGTCATCTCCCGTCGTCTCGACGCGATAGCCGCCGCGGACCTGGTCCTGGCGGTCTACAACCCCGCCTCGCGCTCGCGCACCCGCCAGGTCGCCGACGCCCGCGACGTCCTCCTCCGGCATCGCGACCCGGCCACCCCGGTGGTGGTGGGACGTGACGTGGGCCGGGCCGAGGAGTCCCTGACCATCACCACTCTCGCCGAGCTCGACTGCGACTCGGTGGACATGAAGTGCCTGCTCATCGTGGGCGCGTCCGGGACCCGCGTCACCGAGTCGGGGCGGGTGTGGAGTCCGCGGTTCGTGCGGTCATGACCGGCGCTCCACGGGGTGAGAGAAACGACGACGACGAGGGCGGCGAAGGCGGAATCGGAATCGGAGCTCCCGACCGCGACGCGCTGTGGCGGATCCTCGCCACCCGCCGCGACCACCGGCACTTCCACCCCACCCCGGTGCCGCGCGAGACCATCGATCGACTCCTCGAGGTCTTCGCCGTGGCCCCGAGTGTCGGGTTGAGCCAGCCCTGGCACGTCACCGTGATCGAGGACCGCGGCGTGCGCGAGGCCGTCCACGAGGGATTCCGCACCGTGCGCCGCGCGGAATCCGAGCGATTCGACGGCCGGCGACGCGAGCTCTACGACTCCCTGCGCCTCGAGGGCATCCTCCAGGCACCGGT
>NZ_JAALEC010000029.1:0-2023 GCF_014145205.1 Dietzia sp. DQ11-44 | reverse complement strand
GGCGAGCTCCTGTTGCCGGGTGAGGATCCGGACGAGCGTCGCCGTGCGATCGCGCAACCGGGCCGCGCGCTCGAACGCTCCGCCCGCCGCGATCGCGTCGATCTGGTCGACCATCGCCCTGACGGTCGCGGAGCTCCGGCCGGCGACCAGCGCCTCCCAGTCCTCCGCGTCGGGCGGGGAACCGAGGGTCTCGACGAGGTCCAGCCACGCCGACCTGGCGTCCTCGGATCTCCGGAACGGGCCGAGGGCGGACGGGTGCTCCGGTGTGCGGGTGACCTGTCCACGGATCGCGCGCCCGGAGGGTGGGGAGAGCCACCACCCGCGACGGGGACTCCGCGAGCGCCGGTTGTACGGCGGTTGCAGGGAATCGATGAGCCGCTCCTCGACGGTCCACGCCTCCAGGAGGTGCGCACAGGGCACCGACTCGACACTCGCGGCCAGCCCGACCATCGTGCGCATCCTGCTGCGCGAGTCGGCTCCGGAATAGTAGGAACGGGCCCTCCGCCGCACCGACACGGATGACCCCACGTACAGGGCGCCCCCCGACCCGTCACGGAAGAGGTAGACGCCGGGACCGGTGGTGAGCGCTTCGGTCAGCGCGGCGCGGCGCAGTACCTCGGGGGCGAGGCGGCCGTCGTACGACCGGAGCTCGGTGAGGGTGGCCACCCCGCAGTCCCCGACCCTGGAGATCAGGGCGTGGAGGACGTCGACGGTGGCGCGGGCGTCCTGGAGCGCCCGGTGGTTGGGCTCGACGGTGGATCCCAGATGGGCGGCGAGTTCACCGAGACGGTGTCCGCGGGTCTCGCCACGGTGGAGAATCCGACGTGCCAGGGCGAGCGTGCAGATCGACGGGGGATCCGGCCACTGATGGTCGGTGGAGACGGCAGCCGCCCGGAGGAAACCGAGGTCGAACCGGGCGTTGTGGGCGACCAGGACGGCGCCGCGGGAGAACTCCAGGAACGTCGCCATCACCTCTCCGAGGGTGGGCGCCCCGACGAGGTTGCCGGGGTCGATACCGGTGAGCCTGCTGATGTGCCCCGGCAGGGCCCCGTCGATGGCGACGAACGTGGACAGCTCAGCCCGGACCTCGCCGCCCCGTACGCGGACCGCGCCGATCTCGGTGATCTCGTCCGTCCCCGGTCGGGTGCCGGTGGTCTCCAGGTCGACCACGACGAACGTCACCTCGGAGAGCATCGGTTCGAGTTCGTCGAACGCCGCCTGGACCCCCTGGGGCCCGGGCGTGCGGACCGGCTCTCGCGTCGGGGGAGTGGGCATGGTGCCGACGGTAGCGACCCGGTCCGACAGTGGCGGGGCGGACGGTCGTGGCGGAGGCCGGGTGCGGCCCGCCGCCGCGGAGGGGGATGTCGTACCCCGCCGTTACGGTCGGCCTCGAGCCGTAGATCGCGGCCCGGTAACGAATGGGCAACACGCCCAGGACGGAGTGTGATGTAGATCATGTTCTCGATGGACTGCTCACGGTGCCCGGCCCGCCCGCGCCGGTGCGAGGACTGCGTCGTCTCGGTGCTCTTGTCCGGAGAACCCCAGGTGGACGCGCTTTCCGAGGAGTCGTGCGGGTACGTCCTGGAGCCGGAGGTGCGCTCGGCGATCGAGGTGCTCATGGAGCTCGGAATGGTCTCGAGCGTCGAGATCATGGCGTCGGAAACGGCCGCCTAGCGGATGGACTGGACTTCGACGAGATGGTTTCGTAACCTTTTCGAGACCTCGGAAGTCATCACCCGCCCGCCGGTGGGGGGCCGGGGTCACCACCAAAGCACCACCACGGTGCACCGGGGAACCACGTTCCACTGGGGTGAATCGCCCGAGGGCCGAGAGGTCCGGGCGTAGGACAGACTTCCGTGTCCGAACCCGTCAGCTAACCCGGTCGGTGTCCAGGAAGAAAGAGGAAATCACTCTCGTGGGAGCCCACAGCATCAAGGCCAGCTCGACCGGGCGCCGTGTCGCCACCGCAGGACTGCTCGCAGCCGGAGCCGCCATCGCCGGCGCCGGGACCGCGGCCGCCGCA